>JAGGVB010000184.1 GCA_021158245.1 bacterium
ACATTATGTCTAAAGGCAACAGCAACATAATCCTGTGCGAAAGAGGCATCAGGACTTTTGAAAAATATACCCGGAACACAATGGATATATCAGCAATACCTGTTGTAAAAAAGAGAAGCCACCTCCCGATTTTCGCTGATCCGAGCCACGGCACAGGAAGACGTGATAAAGTTGCACCAATGGCAAGAGCTGCAGTAGCAGCAGGTGCAGACGGGCTTATGATTGAAGTTCACCACGATCCGGACAATGCACTTTCAGACGGTGCACAGTCGCTTCTGCCCGCACAGTTTGAAGCGCTCATGGAAGAACTGCGGATTATATCATGGGCAATAGGCAGAACCGTATCGGATAAAAGAAACGGAAATCAGGAACTCCTGTCAGACAGTAAAATCATTTCTTAATTGAGAGACTGCTGCTATGCCACATAAAATAATTACTATTATCGGAGTCGGCCTCATGGGAGGATCTTTGGCCGCAGCTCTAAAACGGAACCTAAAATCAGTTGAGCTTTACGGCGTTGATTTTCCCGCAGTGCTGGATAAGGCCCAAATTCTGAAAATTATCGACAGGGGATTTACTCCGGACTCAGTTGAAAAAGCTGTAAAGCCGGCAGATATTATATTTTTATGCACTTCCATAAATAAAATCAGGGAGTATATGCCGATTGTTGCGGAACTGGCTAAAAAAGGCGCTGTAATCACAGACATGGGAAGCACAAAGGCTGAAATTATAAAAAGAGCGCAGGAGATTGAGATAAAGGGATCATACTTTATAGGCGGCCACCCGATGACAGGTAGCGAACTGCACGGAGTGGAAAACATTGACCCTCTTCTTTTTGAAAATTCTGTTTATGTTTTAACACCCATTGATCAGACTCCGCCTGACAGAATCAGAAACCTTGCACTGATTCTGGAGCAGATAGGTGCGCGTGTGCTGTTTATCAGCCCGTCTCTTCATGATAGAATAGCAGCTTTTGTAAGCCACCTGCCCCAGCTTCTTGCTGTAGCTTTGACAAATCTGGCAGGAGAACATAATGCTTCTTCCACATTCTTTTTAAGACTGGCAGCAGGGGGTTTTCGGGATATGACACGCATTGCGTCCAGCCCTTACGAAGTATGGGAGGATATAATTAACTCCAACACTGATGAAATAATCTGGGCTATTGATGCATTTATTAAAAAATTAAGCAGCATACAGTCTATTCTGCAAAATCAGAATCTGCGCAGGGAATTTGAGCTTGCAGCAAAAAACAGGCTCTCCATTCCGCGGGACACAAAGGGTTTTATGCTCCCCCGTTTTGATATATCTGTCTCTGTTGAGGACAAACCTGGAGTCCTTGCTGAAATCAGCAGTGCCGTTTCCGAACAAAACATCAACATAAAGGATATTGAAGTGCTAAAAGTTCGTGAGGGTGAATCAGGTGTGTTCAGGCTTGCTTTTCAGTCCGAGCAGGACAGAAAAAATGCAGTGGAAATCTTAACATCAATCGGGTATAAGGCTCAATATCGAAATTAGGCAATACATGATAAAAACAATAACTTCTGCAGAAAAAATAACAGGCACAATAACACCTCCCGGAGATAAATCCATATCGCACAGGGCATTTATCATTGCATCTATTGCTGAAGGGGAATCACTGATTTCCGGCAGCTCTTTATGTGCTGATGTTAAGAGTACTATGCACTGCCTCTCAATGCTTGGTGTCGAATTCCAGGAGACTGACAGGGGAATTATCGTAAATAGCCCCGGAATAAAAAATTTCAAAAATCCCTATCAAGTGCTCTATGCAGGAAATTCCGGAACTACAGTCCGCCTTTTATCAGGGCTACTTGCATCTCTGCCTTTTGAGACAGAAATAACAGGTGATTCATCCCTGAGAAAAAGGCCAATGCAGAGAATTATTGACCCCCTGAAAGAGATGGGAGCTGAAATATCTTCTGATAACGGATTTCTGCCTCTTAAAATTAAAGGAGCAGAATTAACAGGTAAACACTTCCGGCCGGATGCTGCAAGCGCACAGGTAAAATCCTGCATTTTGCTTGCAGGAATAAATTCACTCGGCAGCACAGTTGTTGAAGAGCCTGTTCAAACCAGGGACCACACGGAACGTATGCTGCCGGAATTTAACATTCCGGTACAAATCAGAAATAATGAAATACTGATTAACGGCCCTATAATCCCTTCGCCTGCTGACATACAAATTCCGGGTGATATCTCATCAGCAGCATTCTTTATTACTGCAGCCCTGCTTTCTGAAAAAGGCAGCCTGACAATACAAAACGTCGGGTTAAATCCAGGGCGCATGGGATTTATTGATATTTTACGAAAAATGGGCGCTAATATTTTCATCTCTAATAAAAAGAAAATCAGCAATGAAATTGCAGGAGATATTACTGCTGTGCACAGCAATTTGAGAAGCATTGAGATCGGGGGAAAAGATATTCCGCGGTCTATTGACGAACTTCCGATAATTGCAGTTGCTGCCACACAGGCTGAAGGAGAAACAATAATAAGAGATGCCGGAGAGCTGAGGATAAAGGAGACAGACAGAATAAAGGCAGTTGCGGCAAATCTGCAGGCAATGAGAGCAGATGTGGAAATCACAAAAGACGGGCTCATCATTCCCGGGCCCCAGCAGCTTAAAGGTGCAGTACTGGAAAGCTACAACGACCACCGTATTGCTATGGCATTTTCAATTGCAGGCCTTACTGCATCAGGCAGAACCGTAATTAAAAATGCAGAGTGTGCAGATATCTCTTTCCCCGGTTTCTTTTCAATTTTAGAGGATATTGTTCATGAGTAGCCCTGACCGAACCCTGTTTGTAATAGGAGACCCCATCAGGCACTCCTTATCACCTGTTATCCACAATTTTATTTTTCAGCTGCTTGGTGAATCGTTTTCATACAAGGCAGAACTTGTGAAACCTTCAGGACTTCAGGAATTTACAGAAAAAGCGAAAAGAGGCTTTTGCCCGGGCTTCAATGTAACAATTCCCCATAAAGAGAGTATAATACCCTTTCTCTATGAACTTGACGAATCAGCTGAAACTGCAGGTGCGGTTAATACTGTCAAATTGGAAAACAACAGATTAACAGGATTCAATACAGATATAGAAGGATGCATTCATGCTCTGACTGAAAGCGGGTGGACAACCGGCGGTACAGCGGTAATTTTTGGAAGCGGGGGTGCTGCACGTGCAGGAATTGCAGCATTAATCAGCATGGGGCAAAAACACATTGTAATCTTAAACAGGGATACAAACAGGGCGGAAAAGCTGTCCTCATTTTTTTCAAAAAACCCGTCAGTTATTTTTGATGTTAAGAAACTTAACGAAAAAAATATTTCGGAATCCATATCTTCTGCTTCTCTTGTAATAAATTCAACTCCTGTAGGTATGTGGCCGGATACTGACAGGTCACCTATTCGGGACATAAGCCTGATCCGGAAGAATACATTTGTTTTTGACATGGTACCCAGGCCCTATATAACAAAATTACTTCACAATGCCGAATCTTCAGGAGCAGTAATTATTCCGGGGCTTCAAATGCTTATCAGCCAGGCTGTCGCAGCCCAGGAAATCTGGTTAAACCGCAAAATTGACAGCAAAATTCATGAACAAATTATGGAATACCTTTTAACGCAACACAGGGAAAAACTTTTATGATGAAGAGTTTGAAAATACTAACCGCAGGAGAATCTCACGGCCAGGGGCTGACAGGTATTATCAGCGGAATCCCTGCAGGTATAAAACTTGATTTGTACAAAATCAACCTTGACCTTGCAAGAAGGCAGCAGGGAACAGGCCGCGGCGGAAGGATGAAGATTGAAAAAGATTCTGCGGAAATCATCTCAGGCGTAAGATTCGGCACAACTCTCGGAAGCCCCATAGCTGTTCTTATAAAAAACAGAGACTGGGACAACTGGAAGGAAGATATGGCTGTATGGGGTAATTCCACAGGAAAATCTGTTACAATACCACGGCCCGGGCATGCTGATCTTGCAGGCTCTGTAAAATACAATCACAAAGATTTAAGGAATGTACTTGAGCGTGCCAGTGCAAGGGAGACTGCGGTGAGAGTTGCTCTCGGGTCAATTGCAAAGCAGCTCATTGAATATTTCGGGATTAAGATAGTTAGCCACGTTACAAGCATAGGGAATGTAAAAAGCGGGGGCTCCTTTATCTCTCTTTGTACGGACGATAGGGAGAAAACTAACGAAGAAATAATTGAAATATTTGAAAGAGCGGAAAAATCTCCTGTAAGATGCGCATCTTCGGAAAAATCGGAAGAGATGACAGACTTTATAAACAGGACAAAAGAGCTGAAGGATACTGCAGGCGGAATTTTTGAAATTGCAGCTCTTAACGTACCTGCAGGGCTCGGGTCATATTCCACGTGGGATGAGAGGCTGGACTCTCTTTTAAGTGCGGCTATATCAAGCATTCCCGGGATTAAGGGAGTTGAGATCGGAGCTGGATTTAATGCTGCTGAGCTTCCCGGATCACAGTGCCACGATCCAATCTTGATAAGGGAAAACAGGATAGAAAGAAGCAGCAACAACGCAGGAGGTATTGAAGGAGGAGTTTCCAACGGACAGCCTGTTATAATCCGTGCAGCAATGAAACCGATTCCAACGCTTACAAGCCCGATTGATTCTGTAGACCTCGAAACAATGAAACCTGCACCTGCACACAGGGAGAGATCTGACATCTGTGCGGTTCCTGCTGCAAGTATTGTAGGAGAGGCAATGACTGCTCTTGCCATTGCAGATGTTTTTTTAAGGAGATTCGGAGGAGACTCCATAGAACTGATGGACAGGAGTTTTAAAAGTACAAATAAAATCTGACACAAAGCCGGACAAATACTTGGAATATAAAGACAACAAAAATCATATATTTTTAACCGGATTTATGGCAGCAGGGAAAACAAGTGTCGGAAAAATCCTTGCTCAAAAACTATCCATGCCTTTTCTTGATGCTGATTATATGATTGAGAAAAGAGCCGGAATGTCTGTATCTGACATTTTTGAAAAACAGGGCGAAAATGCATTCAGGACTATGGAAATGGACTTTATACGCAGAGTCTTGTCTTTTGAGCCGAGTGTTATTGCTCTCGGAGGCGGTGCATTTCTATCCTCTGAGAACCGGAAGCTGATTTTAGAAACAGGCATAACAATTGCTCTTTCATGGCCTGAAGATATTCTGCTTGGCAGAATCAGCAGCGGACATGGCAGGCCGTTATTAAAAGGCCTGAACAAAAAAGCAATGTCTGAAAAAATCTCGTCTCTTCTTCAAGAGAGAGAAAAAATTTACAGAAAAGCTGATATTTATCTTTATTTTTCCGAACCTGTCAAACAGGAACATATTGCAGAAATAATCATTCAATATCTAAAGGAACCTGAGTGGAAAAGATAAAAGTAAAGCTATGGAAAAACTCCTACTCCATATTTATTGAACCAGATGCATTAAAAAAACTTCCCGGCCTGTTTGAGCGCTTTTTCCCCGGAAAGCCCGCTGCTGTTATTTCAGACATAAATGTTGCTGATCTTTACGGTAAAGAAGTATTGGAATTATTATCACAACCAGGCAGACATGTAAAACTATTTTCTTTTCCAGCAGGGGAATCATCTAAAAATATCAACATTGCATACAGGCTCTATACAGATTTAATTGAAAACAGAATGGGCCGCGACACTGTAATTGCTGCTCTCGGAGGAGGCGTGACCGGCGACCTTGCGGGATTTGTGGCTGCAACATATCTGCGCGGTGTAAAATTCGTTCAGATTCCAACCACTCTTCTTGCTCAGGTTGATTCAAGCGTGGGGGGTAAAACAGGAATAAATCACGAGCTCGGGAAAAACCTGATAGGCAGTTTTTATCAGCCCGCCTTTGTTCTGACAGATCCTGATGTGTTAAAAACTCTTCCGAAAAGGGAGATAATCTCAGGCGCCGGCGAAGTAATAAAATATGGCTTAATCGGCAGTAAGAATCTTTTCAATCTTACTGAAGATAAAATGGAGATGCTTTTAATATCCGGCAGTTCTGCAGAGATGCCCCGTATCATTAAAGATTGCTGCAGAATCAAAGCAAAAATAGTAAGCAGGGATGAGAAAGAATCGGGCCTGAGAAAAATTCTTAATTTCGGCCACACTTTCGGCCATGCACTGGAGCAGGCAACAGGTTATTCTGTTTTTACCCACGGTGAAGCTGTTATTCTCGGAATGCGCTGGGCTTCATGGTTTTCCATGTATACAGGACTACTTTCAGGGAAAACTTTCATGAGGATTGAAAATCTTTTAACACGGATAGAGATTCCTGATATTCCCGATTCAGTTAATCCCGAAATGATTACAGGCACCATGTATAGAGATAAAAAATATTCTTCAAAAAATCTAACCTTGATTCTTTTGCAGGATATTGGAAAAACTGTGTTTGTAAAAAGAGAACTTTCAGACATTATAAAACCAATTGACAGGTGGCTAAACAATGTTTACAAAAAACAGAGTATTGATAATTAACGGCCCGAATCTCAACCTTCTCGGTGAACGGGAACCTGAAATTTACGGAACAACAACTCTGAAGAGTATTAATAAACAGCTTTTCCTGCATTTGAAAAAAAAAGGTTATAAGGCCGTATTCTTTCAATCCAACCACGAAGGCAGAATTATAGATATCATCCATAAAAAGAGAAAAACCATAAACGGCATTATAATAAATCCCGGAGCACTTACTCACTACAGCTATGCACTTCGCGATGCAATAAGTGCAGTAAATGTACCTGTTGTGGAAGTTCATATTTCAGACATAGCAGGCAGGGAAGATTTCAGAAAAATTTCAGTTATAAAACCGGTATGCACTGCACAAATTACAGGAAAGGGCATTAATGGATATTTTGAAGCAGCTGATCTTATTGTGGAGTTTGAATCGGACATCTAATATTCAAAAAATTTAAATATATACTTATAAGCGGTTCAAAGTAAGCGCATGGTAATCATTAATCATTAACATAGTAAATTAATTGATTTTTTTATTTCTTTCATCCGTTTTTTTTCTTATCTTATACGTTAATCCGAGTATAAATCGGATTATTTTTCGGAACAAAGCAGGGAGCAATGCGTTCATTATTTTAATGAATAAAGAGGATAAAAAAATGATGCATATTAAAAGCTTTCATATCAACCGCTGTGTTTCCATAGGAATTGTTCACATGGGTACACATTCATGTTTTTCTGTGGGGTTTCCTTAAAACACATCCTGCTGTCAGTTTTGAATATTTTTTGGAAATAATTTTACAGGAGCATTAGATGGTTAAAGAAATAAACAGTAAGAATGATTTTGACAGTATTCTAAAACAAGACAAATTTTTTCTTTTGCTTTTTTATACAAACGACTCGGGAAAAAGTATTAAAGCAAAAGAATCTCTGAACGTTATGGCGGAAAAAGAAAAAGATATCAATATTTATGCAGTGGATGCACGTAAAGTCAATAATATTCATCCCGATTACGGAATTAAAACAGTACCTACAGTATTGGTATTTAAGAACGGTATCAGCAAAAAACAAGTGCAGGGAGTATTAAGCCCCGAACATTATGAAAGGCTGCTGATGGATGCACCGTCAACTGATAAAAAAGACGGCAGCCCTGGCCATAGTGTTGTTGTTTATACAACACCGTCATGTCCGTGGTGCAACCGCGTAAAATCCTATCTGAGGCAGAATAGAATCAGATTCCGTGAAGTAGATGTTGCAAGAAATCAAAATGCAGCGGAAGAACTTGTACGCAGGAGCGGCCAGACAGGTGTCCCGCAGGTTGATATTGACGGCCATCTTATTGTAGGATTTGATCAGACAAGAATAGATGATCTTCTTGGACTTAGAAAATCAGCTTAAGTATATAAGGAGGAAGAAATATGGAAAAATTACAACCGGTTAACGGAAATGTTATTATTAAAATAATTGAACAAAAAGAAGGAAAAACAAGCGGCGGCATTATTATTCCAGAAACCGCAAAGGAAAAGCCTACTGAAGGCAATATCATGGCTGTTTCTGCTGATTCATCAGATGAGATCAGCGTAGGCGACCGCGTAATCTTTAAAGAGTACAGCGGAACAAAAGTAACCCACCAGAACGAAGAATTTCTTGTAATTCAGGAATCGGAAATTCTGGCAAAAATTGTTGAAGTGGATTCTATCTAAAGCATAATCCTGAATATATTAACCTTGATAATGGGTTAATTGCCTTTTTTTGGCAATTAACCCATTTTTGTTAACGGTATTATCCCTGCCCTGCATACAGTTCTGCATGTGAATATAATTACATCAAACAAAGCTTGACTTGAGGCGGAGATTTTTAGATACCGGCAGGAAAATGTTTTATCCTTTATCCCTGAACCTTTTTCCCCAGGCGAGCTTTGCAAGAGAGTATTAAAAACCGGAAGTACCTGCAAACCCATATTTTAAAATCACCCTACTTATAAACACCCTTTCTGTGGCCGATTTTTACTACAAACACTATCAGTTTATCATCCTCTATTGAATAAAGTATCCTGTAATTGCCGTGTCTTATTCTGTACTGTTCTTTTCCGGTCAGTTTAATACATCTGTCAGGTCTTGGATTATCTGTCAGTAATTTTATTTTTCTTATTATACTCTTTATATCCTTATCAGGAATAGAATTAAGTTCCTTTACTGCTGACCTTTTAAATTCGATTTTATATTTTCCCATTATTTTTCAGATCCCTTAGAACAGATTCAAATGTTACAGTCGGCTCCTTTTCCCTCTCTGCAAATGCTCTGATATCTTCCTCATCTTCAGCCAATTCATATCTTATTGCCATATCAATAAGCTCTGATAAGGATTTATTAGAGTATGCTGATTTTATTTTCAAAACCCGATGAATATCAGGATCAAAATAAATCGTAGCTCTTTTCTTTAATGCACCCAAAATTTTCCTCCCTTTCTCTGCAATA
>JAGGVB010000185.1 GCA_021158245.1 bacterium
AAATAAAAAAATCCTACAAGAAATTTTAACTCCGTACTTGCTTCTATAAACTTTTGCAAGCGGTCTTTTAATGTGACATTTTCTTCGTTTGTGATAAAATTATTAATCATATTTACTTCTATTCATCATTCACAATTCATTCCCATCTTACTAAAAGCAAACACTTTTTTACCTAAATCTTTTAAACTGGCGCCTATATGATAATTTGTATCATCTATGATTAAAAATCTGTCAACTGTTATTTTCCCGCTATTTATAACATATCCATTATGAATATATTGTTTTAAAACCTGCGTTGCCCACTTACGAAATCTTGTGGCTTTAATTGAATTAACTCTATATCCCACGGAAATAACCATATCAAGATTGTAATATTTTACTTTTCTCTTTTTACCATCTTTGGTAACTTGTTCCAAAATGGAACAGGTTAAATTTTCCTCCAATTCACCTATTTTAAAAATATTTCCAACATGCTTTACAATAGCAGGACGATTCACTCCGAAAAGCAAAGCAATATCTTCCGCCCTCAGCCAAATAGTTTCTCTTTTAACTGAGACTTTCAGTTCAATTTCACCATCTTCATAAACAACTATCTGATTTGACTTCTGCACCGTCTATCCCTTATTAATCTCACCCACCATTCATAATTCACAATTCAAAATCACTTCTTCTCTTAATTCGATTGTGTACATTAAAGTTCGCAATTTAAATATTTGGAAAAAAGGCGAAGTCATCGTAATTTCTCAGGATAAAAAAAGTGCCTGCTTATTATTTTAATAAAATCAATAAATTAAATCTGAAAACACAGAAATCAAAATTAAAAAACAAGGGAGGAACGGTCACGGCCGTTCCCTACAACAATACAATAAAACTGATAAAAATATATGTATTTTAAATAACCGCTTTTACAATTAACCGCATACTTCCAAATAGAACCCGGAAGAATCAAATCTAATTAATATATTTATGAAAAACTACAGCAGCCCCTGCACATATCCTCCGTCAACCTGTACAACAGATCCTGTCATATAACTTGCCCGTTCCGAAGCAAGGAAGACAATCAAATTTGCGAGCTCCTCGGGATTACCCATCCGGCCGAGAGGTATCTTATCTGTAATTTCTTTTTCAATCTCCTCCATCGGCTTTCCCGACTCTTTTGTCTTAACTGCAATCAGCTCTTTTACCCGGTCAGTCATAAAATATCCCGGGCATACTGTATTTACAAGAATATTCTCTTCTGCAAGTTCAGTAGAAAGGCTCTTTGCCATTCCCGCAACTCCCGGACGGAACACATTAGAAAGAAACAGATTATCAATCGGCTGTTTAAGAGATACTGATGTCATGTGGATAATTCTGCCCCACTTCTGTTCCCTCATTCCAGGCAGCACACCCCTGACCAAACGAACAGCACTCATTAGAGTAAGCTGAGCTGCTTTCATCCAGTCATCATCATTTATATCTGTGAATCTGCCTGAAGGAGGCCCTCCTGCATTTGTAACCAGAATATCAACTTTGCCGAAAAGATCAAGTGTCTCTTTTATCATCCAGTCAATCTGATCCGGATCTGACAAATCTACAGATAAAGGGAAAACCGTTACACCTGTCTTCATTAAAATTTCGTCAGCAGTCTGTTCCAGAGCCTCTTTGTTTCTGGCACAAATAACAAGTTTCACCCCCTCCATTGCAAGCCCCCACGCCACTGCCTTACCCAGCCCTCTGCTGGAAGCTGCAACTACAGCAACTCTGTTCTTAATGCCTAACTCCATTATCTGCCCCTATCCTTTAAATGGTTCGTATAAAATTGCAGAATCAAACCATACTCTCTTTCTCGCCAAAAGAGCGGCCGTATGCAAACTCATCAATGGGAAAAGGCCACTCGCCCTCTGTTATGTAATTTGCAAGAAAAGAAGTAAGTGCAGGCCCAAGCATAAATCCATGCCCGCACATACCAATACCGCAGAAAAAGCCCTTAACTTCTGTTTCCCCGACCATTGGATTCCCGTCAGGAGTCATACTGTACGACCCTGCCCACTGCCTTAGTATTGACACATTCTCGAGAGCAGGAACCAGCCTGCACATTCTGCGGGACATCTCTTTTAAAAATTCCAGAGTGGAATCAGTACTTGTACCGGGCACCTGTTCTTCCGGAGTAAAACATCCTATAAACTGCCCTGTAACCCTCTGCACAAAATACCCTCCGTCAGGCCTGTAATCAACAAGCATGGGAATGCCCATGTATTCAACTCCTTCGGTTATTAATGCTTCGTGCCTTTCAGGCTCCACAGGAAGATCAACACCTGCCATTCTGCCGACCTCTTTTGCCCACGGCCCTGCTGCATTAACAACTATATCAGAGAAAAAGATCTCTCCCGAATCTGTCTTAATGCCCTTAACTGTGTTATTTTCCGTAATGATGTCAATAACCTGAGTATGGCTCATTATTGTACCGTTATTCTTAACAATACCTTCACTGTACCCCTTTACAACAAGAAAGGGATCAGCCTGCCCGTCAGATGCGCACCATGCACCGCCGATAAGAGTTTCAGTATCAAGAAGAGGCACCTTATTCTTACACTCTTCAGCAGAGATAAATTCAACGTCAAGTCCCACACCTCTCTGAATCTCAATATTTTTTTTAAAAAGAGATGCCAGATCTTCCGTGTGAGCAAGAAACAGATAACCGGAACTCTCCCAATCAACACTAAATCCGAATTCCTTTTCCATGCCTTTAAATAATTTTACAGACTCCATTGCTGTTTTAATGGACGGCGGTGTTGAAAACTGCTGGCGGATTCCCGTTATACATCGCCCTGTTGACCCTGCAGTTAAATAATCTTTCTCAATAAGCAGGACTTTTAATCCTCTTTTTGAAAGATAGTATCCTGCTCCCGTACCTATAATTCCGCCGCCTATGATAATTGCATCAAATGTTTTATTCATGATCATCCCCAAGAAATTCATTCATTCTGATTGAAACAAGAGGCGGGCGTTTGGAAGTGGATTCAATTTCACTTACAGACTTTCCGGTCTTCTGAGCAATAATCCTGATCACCAATCTCCCGCATGTCCTCCCCTGGCACGGGCCCATTCCTATACGGAGAAATCTCTTTATCTCTTCAGGGTCTGTAACTCCGCTGTCAATAAGATCCTCAATCTCCTGAAGTGACACATCTTCACATCTGCACACAATTATATTTTTTTTATCTATCTTATCGCTCATTGCGGCTTCCTCCTGAAAAAACGGGCCTCTAAGGATAGTTCATCATTCATTTCAATAAATATAACAGGCGTTCTGTCCTGAGCTTTTGAATTTCTTATTTTCTTTACAACTCCCGTACCGCATTCATCACCTTTACGATCCATAAGGACAACCTCCTCCTCTTTCTCAGGAAGAGGAAGAAATTCGTATGGCATACCTACAACAACTTTTCCGCCGGGACCGGATCTGTCAACAATAAAAATTGCAAGCCCTGGGCAATTTGCAACACATAAACTGCAGCCGTTGCATTTATCAAAATCAATTACAGGAAGGTTGTTTATTGAATCCCCCATTGTTATGGCGCCTCTCGGACAGGCATCCACACAAGGGTTGCAGGGGATATGCTGAACGCACTCTATTACTGCTACCGGCCCTTTTGAAAACCTATCTTCAGAAGGAATCCTTATATCATTAATATCGAGGTATCCTGTCTCTAAATATTTCATAAGCTCTTTACCTCCCCGAATAATTTCTTTTCTCCCTGCCTGACCTTCTCACCGAACGGGCCGTCTCTAAGTTCATCAAGACTCTTTTTCACCTTAATTTTAAGCTTAGATATTTCATCTGATTTACCCTGCAATTTTTCAACAGCATCAAGGCCGGCCAGCCTTCCTTCCATCATTGCAGAACTTGCCTCCTCAATACCTGATGCATCGCCAGCAACATATAGGCCTGAAATTGAAGTTTCCATAAAATGGTTTCTCACAGGTACTTCCCCTCCGAGTTCAGGTATTGATGCCATTCTGCATCCTGCCTGAAAAAATATCTCTGTCGTGGGTTTCAGCCCTACTGACAGGCATATTGTATCAACATCAATATTTCTTTCAGAACCCTCAACTTCCTGCCAGTTTTCGTCAAGCTGAACAATTGCTGCGCCCTCTACAAACTCTTTTCCTATGGCTTTTTTAATTGTGTGGCGTGTTAATATGGGGACTCCGCAGCGCCTTAATTTTGAGGCATGCACCTGATATGCTCCGATTGTAGGCAGAGCCTCAACTACTGCTGCTACTTCCACACCTGCCTGAAGAAGCTGATATGCAACAATTACTCCGATATTTCCCGCACCTACCATTAACATCTTTTTACCGGGCATTATTCCGTACACATTCATCAATGTCTGAACTGCACCTGCGCCGTAAACTCCGGGAAGATCATTATTGGGAAATGTAAGCATGTTTTCGGAAGCACCGGATGCTACTATTATTTTTTTTGCTTTTACTCTGTGAATCTTCTGGTCTTTTATAACCGCAAGCTCAAAAGGATGATAATATCCGACTACCGGAGTATCTGTAAATAATGTAACAGAATCACCCAAATCACCTATCAGCTTACTCCCTATATCAACTCCTCTGACTCTTGCATGGTGGTCTTTGGAACCGAAAAACATGTGGGTCTGCTTAATAAGCTGGCCGCCTACTCTGTTGTTCTCCTCAAAAATCATTACTTTTGCGCCGAATTTTGAAGCGTAGATTGCTGCTGACAGGCCGGCAGGGCCTGCACCTACAATTGCAATATCTGTTTCAAGAAGAGGAATTTCCTTTCTCGGATATGTACGGCCTTCGGGAATTTTCTCAAGTTTACCCCATCCTGTCTGGGATTTGACTTCCATTCCCTCTTTTGCGAGAACCATACAGGTCTTTACATTGGGCACTCCGTCAACCTGCATCATACAGCTGGAGCATTTGCCTATTGCACAGTAAAAGCCTCGCGGCCTGGAATAGCGGAGGCTGTGGCTTAATACTTTTATTCCGGATGCATGCAGAGCTGCAGCAATGGATTCTCCTTCATAAGCTTCAACAGCACTACCGTTAAAATTGAAAGTAATTTTCTTCCCTCTTGGGAAGGAAAGTATTGGATGCTGATCAATTCTCATAGTTATACTTGTCTCCTAAGTTAGAAGAATGCAGTACAATATCTAATAATTCCGCCGGAGAATCAATAAGATAATCGGGTTTAAGATTTTGAAGCATTCCGGAATCTCCGTATCCGTACTTTACTCCGCACACTTTAACACCTGCTCTGCGGCCTGCAGTAATGTCGCGTTCAGTATCTCCTACTAAAAGAACCCGATGCGGTTCAACACCGAATGTATCAAGAAGAGAAAAAAGCATCTCAGGATCAGGTTTTTCCTTTACTCCGTTATCCGGTGTACATACTGCCTTAAAATAAGCATCAAGATTCAATCCTGAAAGTATTTTTTTCGCATGGTTTCGGGGTTTGTTAGTCGCAACTGTCAAACAAACAGAAGAGAGGCTTGACAGCACATCCCGAATACCTGAGAACGGCAGTGTGGAATCGAGACAGTGGATGTCATAGTATTCTCTGAAAAATTCAAGAAAAACTTTTTTATCCGAATCGCCGCTTTCCTGCAATACTGCACGAATAAATTCATCTCCCCCGGGCCCAATAGCACTTCTCATCTGTTCTTCTGTAAGTTCCGGCCTGCCCATTTTTCTGACAGCATGATTAATACCGGCAGACACATCAGGAAAAGTATCGGCCAGAGTTCCGTCAAGGTCAAAAATCATCAAGTCAAATCTCGTTTTCATCCTGAATGGAGCTCCACAAACCTGCGTATTGATCTGTCAAATGTACGTTCAACCTCGTCAGGGAAATAACATGCAGGGAGTTCATCTCTCGAACGGTGATACCTGATACACTCGCAGCAATATCCCTTTCTTGAACACGGTTCATAAGTACAGTTGCAGGAAGCCATATTTTCAGTATAATTTTTACATTCTGCCACTACTATCTTCTCTCCACATCTTTAAAATATTTTCTAATAGTTTCTCTTTATTTTTTATCATTTGAACTTTGGACTGGCACTTTATCTGCCCTGCTCCTGCTCCTTTGTGCCCGTCGCCAATATTCAATTCCCGCATTATCCTGCCGACATCATAATTATTCTCTATGCTGTTCAGATTCAGGCTCAGAGACATTGACACAGCTATATCATTGGATTTGATCCCTCTGTGAAATAAATTTTTTATTTCTATTACAGCTTTTGATTCAGGATAGATTAGATATGCAAGATTTTTTACAATTAAAGGCCTTCTGTTGTGTCTCGTCAAATCTATTACTACAAGTTCCTTTTCAGTATCGTCTTTTAGAAAATAGGAATCCTGCTTGATCTGACGCATAATATCTTCCTCCTGCCCGCAGTACTTCTGCCACCTTTCAATCACTCTATCTGTTCCGGCCACTTCCTTAATATCCAAATCACGGACACTGCGTAACAGGCTCTGCATAAAATCCCGGGCATCCTTATAACTTGAAGATTCGGCTTTGAGAGCTCCTTCTATTATCTTCCCCGGAGTCTCTTTTCTCCAATCCTCAATACTCTTATAATCAAAAGCGTCAATGACATCTGCTTCATCAACCGCTGTAATAAAACGTTCGGGAATTTCTTTGTCTTTGAAATAGTTTATGACAACTCTTGCACAGGATTTTTCAGGAGCAAAAGCGCCCTTAATATCTTCCTGCTTCAGGCCGCGTAATAAAAGCTCTTCAAGATTGCCTTCATGATGATCAAACCACAATCCGCATTCCAGAGGATACGGAAGATCACACACTACATCATTTTCAGAAACCGGAAAACGGGATTCATTGACTGACCTTGGCCCGGTAAAATAAAAGGAATCAATATTTAAAAAATAGCTGCACAGCGCACCGCTGACAATTCCGTCAAAATCATTGTGGGTTATAATTCGGTTGTACAATTACTCCTCCGGAACAAAGGTATAAAGGGTATATATTTTAAAGAAAATTACATTAATAATCAAGTGTTTTTGATTTTCAACTAATTTTAAATTCAAAAAAATAACTGCTTTCCGCTACTCCTTTTTCTCAATTCT
>JAGGVB010000186.1 GCA_021158245.1 bacterium
AAAGATCAGAAAGAAGAATCTTCCGATGATATTGAAGAGTAGTCCATAATATCTTATATTTCTCTGGTGTTTTCACAATTCTTCAATAAATGAACTGCGGGAGCTGTGACTATAAGTACAGCTCCCGTTCTGTAAAATGAATGTATGTTAAAATTTTATGGAAATTTTGTGAAATTATGAAAAAGGTTGCATTTTTTACTTTGGGCTGTAAATTAAATCAAGCTGAAACAGCTATTATTGCGAGACAGTTTGGCAGAAGAGGATATAGAGTTGTTTCTGCTGAAGAAAAACCTGATGTTTTTGTAGTGAATACCTGTACTGTAACAGAGAGAAGTGCTGCAAAAAGCAGGAAGGCTGTCAGAAAGATGTCAAGGGAAAACCCTGATACTGTTATAATCGTAACAGGGTGTTATGCCCAGGTTTCAAAATCTGAAGCAATTAAGATTAAAGGTGTTGATTGTATTCTCGGCACTCAGGAAAAACTGCATATTTTTGATTATTTCCCCGAGTTTGAAAAGAAAAGAAAACCAATTGTCCGGGTAACTGAGAGGAATCTGATAAGGAATGCAGAGACGGGTTTTCCGTCATATCCGGATAACACGAGAGCGTTCCTTAAGATTCAGGACGGCTGCGATAGCTTCTGCACTTACTGTATTGTGCCATATACCAGAGGCCCTTCAAGGAGCGTTGATATAAATACAATTATTGATCAGGCAAAAAATCTTATATCTGAAGGATTTAAAGAGATTGTACTCACAGGTGTACACATAGGAAAGTGGTCTATGCAGGAAGACAATAGTATGGGCCTTACATATCTTCTGAAAAAATTGCTGGAAATTGATTATAATGGCAGAATAAGACTCAGCTCTCTTGAACCGGAAGAAGTAACAGATGAACTCCTTGATTATGCACAGCATGATCATAGAGTCTGCAGGCATTTTCACATATCCCTGCAGAGCGGCAGCAATTCCGTATTAAAAAGAATGAACCGTCTTTACACAACCGGGATCGTTCAGAATCGTATTGATTCTATATTGAGCCGTTTCCCGAATGCCGGGTTAGGATGTGACGTTATCACCGGATTTCCTGGAGAAACAGAGAAAGAGTTTAACGAGACTCTGGATTTTATTTCCCGCAATAATTTTACATACCTTCACGTATTTCCGTACTCCGTTAGAAAAGGTACGGCAGCAGCTAATTTTTCAGACCAGGTGGCTTCTGAAATAAGAAAAAAAAGAGCTGCAGCTCTCAGAGAATTAGGCAGGAAGGAAAAAACAGAGTTTATCGGAAATTGGATCGGCAAAAAGGTGTCAATACTTGCTGAAGATAAAAAGAGGGGGAATACAATGTCAGGACTTACTTCGGAATATCTGAGAGTTGAAATTCCATTTCAAAAAGATATTTCCAATACGTTTGTTAATGTTTTAATTAAAAAGCCGCTGCCTGACAGAGCAGCAGGGAAGGTGGTTGTTTGAATCCCTTTTTTTCTGGGTATAAAATGATAAAGTATTCTATTGAGGCGCTGTACTGAAAAATGATTGATTCATTTTTCAAAAAGAACTAAGAGACTGCCCCTTAATAAAAAGAGAATGTATTTGATCTTAAACAATTATGAAACAAATCCTGCTGCAGAGAAGTAAAAAACAAGAACCATTTGAATCAAATTTATCTTGATTTTAGTTGCTATAAATGTTATAATATAAATCTTAAAAGAAACACTTTGTTTTTTTGTTATAAATGGTAATTCGGAAAAGAGGCAAAACATGGATAAAACGAAAGTACACAGAATTAAAAGTGTGCTGAGTTCCCTTGATGAGGAAGTGGAATTCTTTTTTTCTGCTTTTTTTAACGGGACCTATCCTTCGATATATCGTGATGAGTTGTACTGGAAACCTCCTACAGATGTTTATGAGACAGATGAAGCATTTGTTGTTGTTGTTGAACTTGCAAATATGAAATCCGATGAAGTGTCAATTTCATATCAGGATGGAATTCTAACAATTCATGGGGTAAGACAGGCAGAAGCGCCGAGCGAGCAGAGAAGATATCATAAGATGGAAATAAATTACGGGCCGTTTGAACGTAAAGTTGATATTCCTGAAGATGTGGAGATTGAGAAACTTACGGCCAAGTATGAATTTGGATTTCTGGAAATAAAACTGCCTAAAAGAGGGCGTAATTCAGGAAAGATAATTGAAGTGGAAGTGGAATAATAAAATATGAATGAGAATGAAATAAATATAGTGCATCATCCCGGTGATTTCGGAAATATTCCTGAAATACCTGAAGAGCTGTCAATACTTCCTGTCAGGAATGTGATTATATTCCCTTTTGTGGTGGCGCCTCTTGTTATCACAGATGAAGATAAAATGGCTCAGATTAATGAGGCGTTAAGTGATAGAAAGATAGTCGGGCTTTTTGCTATAAAGCAGACAGAAGATAATGGGAAAGACGGAATAGAACATGCTGGGGATGATAGTATTTATGATACTGGGACAGCAGTACTGATATTGAAGATGTTCAGGCTTCCTGACGGGAATATGGGGTTAATGGTTCAGGGCCTCTCCAGAATAAAGCTGAAAAATATTTCAAAAACAGATCCCTATATGAAAGGTGTTGTTGAAGCTATACCGGAGCAGGCATCAAAATCAGTAAAAATAGAAGCCTTGATGCGGGAGATTGTTGAACAGTTTCAGCAGATTGTCGCCCTATCTCCAATTTTGCCCGATGAGCTTGGGGCAGCTGTCCTTAACATTGAGAACCCCGGAAGGCTTGCAGATCTTATTGCATCAAATTTAAAAATAGATATTGCCAACAGGCAGTCTATCCTGGAAACACTGGATATTGAAGACAGAATGGTCAGACTGCTCGTTGTTTTAAATAAAGAGTTTGAACTGCTTAAAATAGGTACGAAGATACAATCGGAAGTAAGAAGCAAAATTGATGAAGGGCAGAGAGAGTATTTTTTGCGAGAGCAGCTTAAGGCCATAAAAAATGAGTTGGGCGACAAAGACGAACAAACTCTTGAGGTAGAAGAACTTCAGGAGAAAATTCAAAAAGCCGGTATGCCTGAGGAAGCAAAGGACCAGGCAGAGAAGGAACTCGAGAGGCTCTCACGCATGCCTCCGCAGGCTGCAGAGTACACTGTTGCAAGAACTTACCTTGACTGGCTGATAAGCCTTCCGTGGAACAAGGGAACTGAAGACAGAATTGATATTAAAAAAGCAAAAACAATTCTTGATGAAGACCATTACGGCCTGAATGATATTAAAGACAGAATACTTGAATTTCTTGCTGTACGCAAACTGAAAGAGAATTCCAAAGGGCCAATTCTATGTTTTGTAGGGCCTCCCGGAGTTGGTAAAACATCTCTTGGCCGGTCAATTGCCCGCGCAATGGGCAGAGAATTTGTCAGGTACTCTCTTGGCGGGATGCGTGATGAGGCAGAAATACGGGGACACAGAAGAACCTATATAGGAGCTTTACCTGGCAGAGTCATTCAGGGATTAAAAAAAGCAGGTTCAAACAATCCTGTATTTATGCTGGATGAAATTGATAAACTTGGCGCTGACTTCAGGGGCGACCCTGCATCAGCCTTGCTTGAAGTTCTGGATCCGGAACAGAATAATAATTTTTCGGATCATTATCTTGAAGTATCTTTCAATTTGTCAAAAGTAATGTTTATCACTACTGCAAACATTCTTGAGACAATTCCCGGGCCTCTGCTTGACAGGATGGAAGTGATTCGTCTTCCTGGATATATTGTTGAAGAAAAGGTGCAGATCGCTAAGAAGTATCTTATTCCGAGACAAAAAGAAGAAAATGGGCTAAAGATATCTCAGATAAGTTTTACTGTCAAATCCGTTAAAAAAATAATAGAAGATTATACACGTGAAGCAGGGCTGAGAAATCTGGAGCGGAATATAGGCACATGCTGCAGAAAAGTTGCAAGGAAGATTGCAGAAGGGGAAATAGAAAAGGCAAAAATTACTGATGAGAATTTGCAGGATTCTCTTGGCCCGCAAAAGTTCTTTTCGGAAATGGCAGGCAGGAAAAGCGAAGTCGGTATTGCAACAGGCCTTGCATGGACCTCAGTGGGCGGAGTAATACTTTTTGTTGAAGCAACAAAAATGCATGGAAAGAAAGGGCTTGTGCTTACAGGCCAGCTTGGCGATGTTATGAAAGAGTCTGCACAGGCTGCTTTATCATATATAAGGTCTCATGCAGAAGATTTGGGTATTGATAAAGATTTTTTTGAGAGTAATGACCTTCATATTCACGTACCTGAAGGTGCAACACCCAAGGACGGCCCTTCTGCAGGAGTTACACTTGCAACAAGCCTGGTTTCTGTTTTAACAGGCAGGCCTGTAAAGCATGATATTGCAATGACCGGAGAGATTACATTAAGAGGCAAGGTACTCCCTGTCGGAGGGATTAAAGAGAAAGTACTTGCTGCAAGAAGAGCAGGAATAAAAAAAGTTATTTTGCCAAAGTGGAACGAGAAGGACCTTGAGGATATCCCTGATCATATAAGATCAAAAATGAAGTTTTATTTTGTTGACTGGCTTGATGATGTATTTGAGCTTACTCTGTCTTCAAACAAAAAAAAGCAGAAATAATGTTTTCTTTATAGGATAATTGAGATAAAGAAATCTCGGAGGGACAATGCTGATAAGCAAATTCATAGAAGGTCAGCTCTATTACAGGTGGCTGCACGGGTTTGCCTAGATAAAATAACATGATTGCAGGAACATGTTACTGAATAAAGGTTGTAAGAATTATTGGAATAAAAGGAGTGCATTATGGAAAAGAAACGTGTAATAATAATGGGTGCTGCAGGAAGAGATTTTCACAATTTTAACGTTTATTACAGAGACAATGAAGAATTTGAGGTTGTTGCTTTTACTGCTACACAGATACCTGATATCGAGGGAAGAAAATATCCGGCTGAATTAGCAGGAAAACTCTACCCCAATGGTATCCCTATTGTTGCTGAGGAAGAGCTGGTTTCCCTGATTGATAAAAATAGTATCGATGATGTTGTTTTTTCTTACAGTGATGTTTCTCATAACTATATTGGCCATAAGGCTGCGACTGTGAATGCAGCCGGGGCAAATTTTATCCTGATGGGTACAGAAAAGACCATGCTAAAATCAAAGGTACCTGTAATTTCCATCTGTGCTATCAGAACAGGATGCGGAAAGAGTCAGACAACGAGAAGAGTAAGTGAGATCCTTAGAAATAAAAGGAAAAAGACAGTTGCAATTCGTCATCCCATGCCTTACGGTGACCTTGTAAAACAAGCTGTTCAGCGTTTCGAAAAATATGTTGATTTAAAAACCAACAAGTGTACTATTGAGGAGATGGAAGAGTACGAACCTCATATTGATATGGGTAATATAGTTTATGCAGGAGTGGATTACGGCGCAATTCTTGAGCAGGCAGAGAAAGAAGCGGACATAATCCTCTGGGACGGCGGAAATAATGATACTCCTTTTTATAAACCTGACATGAATATAGTTGTTGTTGACCCGCATCGTCCCGGACACGAAGTTTCATACTATCCCGGCGAGACAAATTTGAGAATGGCTGATGTAGTTATTATCAACAAGATGGATTCTGCTGATTCTGCAAATATTCTTGAAGTAAGGCAAAATGTACAACGAATAAATCCTGAAGCAATTATTATTGAAGCTGCATCACCGCTCTCAGTTGAAGATCCTTCTGTAATTCGCGGCAAGAGAGTTCTTGTTGTTGAGGACGGCCCGACTCTTACACATGGCGGAATGAAATACGGTGCAGGTGTGGTTGCTGCACAAAAATACGGGGCTGCAGAGATTATTGACCCCCGCCCGTGGGTTGAGGGAACTATTGCTGACACATTTAAGAAATATCCGGGTATCGGCCCGCTTCTTCCTGCAATGGGTTATGGTGATCAGCAGGTAAGAGATCTTCAGAAAACTATTGAAAAAGTCGATTGTGATGCTGTTATTATCGGAACACCGATAGATCTTAAAAAAGTTATTGATATTAAAAAACCTGCAGTACGTGTTATGTACAAACTGCAGGAGATTGGTGAACCGACTCTGGAAGATGTACTAAATGACTTCTAAGAATTATTCCACAGTTGTAGTGGCGTTGGGGGGAAACGCCATTACACGTGAATTCGAAGAAGGAAATATTCATCAGCAGTTTGCAAATACACGTAAGAGCCTTGTCAGTATTATTGAAATGGTCGAGAGGGGCGTAAATGTCGTTATTACTCACGGCAACGGCCCGCAGGTCGGAAATGCTTTAATACGTGTTGAAGAAGCCAGACATCTTGTGCCTCCGATCCCCCTCGGTGTTCTTGTTGCGGATACTGAAGGCGGTATGGGATACATGATTGAGCAGTCCCTGCAGAATATGTTTATCCGTAAGGGCATAAGAAAAAGGATAGTTACAATACTTACTCAGGTTGTTGTGGACAAGGACGACCCTTCTATAATTGAGCCTACAAAATTTGTCGGCCCGTTCTTTAAGGACGAAGAAGTGGACAAAATCAGAAGGGATCGGGGCTGGGTTCTTAAAAAGGATGCAGACAGAGGGTGGAGAAGGGTTGTGCCTTCTCCTCATCCTGTGCAAATTGTTGAGAAGGATATAATCCGAGAATTGATAAGCAGCGGTGCAATAGTAATTGCATGCGGCGGCGGCGGAATTCCCGTTTATATCGAAGATGACGGTACTTTTGAAGGCGTTGACGGTGTGATCGACAAGGATCGTGCATCTGCAGTTTTAGCATACGATATAGGAGCAGAGCAGCTGCATATTCTTACGGCAGTAGATAAAGTGTCACTTGATTTCGGGACACCGGGCCAGAGAGACCTTGATATTATTACAAAAGCCGAAGCTCAAAAATATTTGGATGAAGGTGAGTTTCCTGCAGGCAGTATGGGGCCGAAAATTGAAGCTGCTATAAAATTTTTAGAAGATGGCGGAAAAGAGGTTCTCATAACATCAGTTGAAAACTATTCTTTTGCATTGCAGGGGAAAACAGGGACAAAAATAGTCCCTTAATCGTGAGGATGGGTATGAAAGAGCGTACACTTGTAATTGTAAAACCGGATGCTGTAGAAAGAAGATTGGCCGGAGATATTATTCATAAGATTGAGGAAAATGATTATAATATCTTAAAGATTGATAAACTTATTCTTACTGAGCATGAAGCGGAAGCTTTTTATTCAATTCATAAGGATAAAGAGTTCTTCGGCGATCTCATAGATTTTATGACATCAGGGCCGTGTATTCCAATGATTGTTGAAGGAGATGATGCTGTGCATGGTATCCGTAAGTTAGTTGGTGCTACTGACCCGGAGAAGGCAGAGAAGGGTACAATACGGGAACAGTACGGAACTACAATAAGGAAAAATTCCATCCATGCTTCTGATTCTCAGGAAACAGCGGCAAGAGAGATATGTTTCTTTTTCAAGTTACGCTCTATAGCTTGATATGGAGAATAGAAATTCAAATTGGTGATGAGTTATAATAAAATATTTGTTATGGTATCTATTTTTATTGCTGGGTTAGTCGGCAATAAATATGATCGCCTACATGTGTTGATGCTTTTGTGCGAGCATTTTTAAGAATAAAGGGCTGTGCTTATTTTGTATAGCCCTTTAAATTTATAATAATATAAAAAGGAGTAAGACAAATAAAATGAAAGTATTGGTTCTTAACTGCGGGAGTTCGTCTCTAAAGTTCAGGCTATTTGAAATGGAAGAAGAAAAATTGCTTGCAAAGGGGATAGTGGAGGAGATAGGACACAGGAACGGGAATTTTAAATGTGATGTATTGGGAAGACATAAGGTTGAGAAGGAGTGCAGTATAGAGAACCACACTGAAGCAATTGAACTCGTGCAGAAGAGCCTTTGTGATAAAATAACAGGATGCATACGTGAGGTTGATGAAATTGATGCAATAGGGCACAGAGTAGTGCATGGGGGAGAAGCGTTTACAGGTTCTGTTTTTATTAATGAACCGGTCATGAAGAAACTTAAAGAGTGTATAAGATTTGCGCCTCTGCATAATCCATCTAATATTGCAGGCATAAAAGCATCATTATGGCAGTTTCCCTTTGCACGGCAGGTGGCAGTGTTTGATACTGCATTCCATCAGACAATGAAGCCTGAAGCATACATTTATGCTCTCCCATATTCGTGGTATACTGAGAAAGGAATCAGACGATACGGATTCCACGGTACTTCTCATCGTTATGTTGCAGAAGAAGCTGCGAGAATTCTTGACAAACCGATTGAGGAGCTAAAAATTGTAACATGTCATCTTGGAAGCGGCGCCAGCATGGCTGCAGTAAAATACGGGAAATCAGTAGATACATCAATGGGGTTTACGCCCCTTGAAGGAATGATTATGGGTACAAGATGCGGAGATATTGACCCTGCCATACCGCTTTTTATAATGGATACTGACGAACTGACGAGTAGTCAGATGGATACAATTCTAAACAAAAAAAGCGGAGTTTTCGGATTGACTGAAGGCGAAAGCGATATGAGGATTGTTGAAGAAAAAATGCTTAATGGCAAAGAAAGGGAAACTCTTGTAATTAAGATGATATCACGCAGGGTAAAAAAATATATCGGATCTTATGCTGCTGTTATGGGAGGAGTTGATGCTGTTGTATTTACAGCAGGGGTCGGAGAACATGCACCAATTGTAAGAGAACTTGCCTGTGATGGCCTTGAATTTCTGGGAATTACCCTTGATAAATCCAGAAATGATAATAATGCTGTGCTAATAAGTAAAGGCAAAACTGCAGTACTTGTTATCCCTACAAATGAAGAGCTTGCAATTGCGAGAGAGACAAAAATGCTTCTTGATGAAGAATAATATGGGAGATGTAAACGGGATGGGAAAAAGAGTTTTACTTGTTGATGATAATAAAGCCCTTGTTGAAACATTGAAAGAGAGTCTCGAGGAGAGAGGATTTAAATGTGATTGTGCATTTAATGCCAAAGAGGGTTTTGCAGTTTTTATAAATAAAAGCCCTGATATTATTATTACTGATGACATCATGGAAGATATATCAGCAGGATTCCGTCTGGTCAAAGATATAAGAACCGAAGAGGAAAAAAGTGATAGTGCAAAAGTACCGATACTTATGCTTTCAGCCTTAAAAAATGTTACAGATCTTGATTTTAAAGAGCGTGTCGGGACTCCTGTTCTTCAGGTAAACGATATGCTCTATAAGCCGGTAAATCCGGATAAGGTTATTTCTGCAATTAATAACTTGCTTAAATAAAATTAATGTTTTAGATTAGGACAATTGAGGATAGAAAAACAATCTTTCCTGTTCAGTTCAGGGAGATCATTTAGGTGTTTTAGAAAAAATATCCCCAAAATTAATAAATTCAATCTCAAGGAGGCTTTAAAATGGCAAAGATTGACATGTCAATATCAAATATTGATTCGCTGTTCCCTTCTGGTTTTACACAGGAGCAGATAGCAAAGGGGAAAACAGTATTTTTAAAAGAACTTTCTTTACGTGCGCATAAGTTTTACGGCGGCAAAATGATGACTATACCAAAAGCAGGTATTTTCGGATTTAACTGGTTTAATGTCTGGTACACACCTGGCGTATCAAAAGTATCAACAATAATTCGTGATGACAATGATATGTCGTTCCCTCTGTCAAACAGAAGTAATTTTGTTGCAGTGGTTTCTGATTCCACACGTGTATTGGGTGATGGTAATTGTACACCTCCGGGAGGGCTTGGAGTAATGGAGGGCAAGGCCTATTTGATGAAGTATCTTGGCAGTGTTGATGGCGTAGCTTTATGTGTGGATAGTTGCAATGGTAAAGGCGAGCATGATCCACAAAAAATTATTGATTTTGTAAAAATGTTACAGCCAAGTTTTGGTGCTGTTAACCTTGAAGACATTTCACAGCCTAATTGCTACAAAGTTCTGGATACTTTAAGGGAAGAGTGCAATATTCCGGTATGGCATGATGACGCTCAGGGAACAGGATGTGTTACTCTTGCAGGCCTTATCAATGCTCTTAGAATAGTTAAAAAAGATATTGGTAAGGCAAGGATCGTATTTTATGGCGCCGGAGCTGCAAATACAACGATTGCACGTTTGATTATTGCGGCGGGGGGTAATCCTCAAAACATGATTTTGTTTGATTCAAAAGGGTCGCTTCATAAAGGCAGATCAGATATTGAAGCTGATAAACGTTTCTACAGAAAATGGGAGTTGTGTCAGAGGACAAATCCTGATAAAATAACAACTATTCTTGAGGCTGTCAAAGGAGCTGACGTCTTAATTGCAGTGAGCAGGCCGGGTCCTGATGTTGTTAAAAAAGAATGGATTAAAAATATGGGGGACAAGCCTATTGTTTTTGCATGTGCCAATCCTGTGCCGGAAATTTATCCTTATGCTGCAAAAGAAGCCGGCGCATATATAGTAGCAACAGGCAGGGGCGATTTTCCCAATCAGGTTAATAATTCCCTGGGATTTCCCGGAATACTCAAAGGTGCATTAACCGTGAGAGCAAAAAAAATAACGGACAACATGGCAATTGCTGCAGCTTATGCAATTGCTAACTTTGCAGAGAAAAAAGGCCTCAGCCCAGATTATATAATGCCTACAATGGATGAGACCGAAGTATTTGCTCACGAAGCTGCGGATGTTGCAATGCAGGCTATTAAGGACGGTGTTGCACGTATTGGTATGGACAGGGAAACTGTGTTTAATAATACACTTAAGGACATACAGGAAACAAGAGCAATGATTGATATGCTGATGAAAGAAAAGTTCATTAAGACCCCGGATATATCAATGCTTGAGGAAGCTCTTAACACAGCAATTGATGCTGTTAAGTAAAGAGATCGATAATATTATTTATATAGATATTTGTGCATTATAAAAGAGGCGCTTATTAAAAAAGCGCCTCTTTTATAAAAGTCAATGCTTTACAAGGTTGATTTCATCGTAGAGATATAGTATATTATACCACAAAATGAAGAAACGATTACAAAATATTATACTGAATTTCAAGAATAAGATAAAACCTGTTCAGGTGTATGCTCTTGTCGGAAGGTCAGGTACAGGAAAGAGTTTTCGTGCACGGCTTGTTGCAGAAGAGTATGGTATTGAACTTATTTTTGATGACGGGCTGCTCATTCGTGATCAGGTTATTATTGCAGGAAAATCTGCAAAGAGAGAAAAAAACAGATTTAAGGCTGTTAAACGTGCAATACTGACAGATCCGGAACATGCGGAAGAGATCAGAACTGCGCTTCGTGCGCAAGACATACATTCAATTCTGCTACTCGGTACTTCAGAGAAAATGATAGCCCGAATTACTGAAAAACTTGACCTTCCTTACCCCGATAAAATAATTTATATTGATGATATTGCAACTCAGGAAGAGATTGCGACTGCAACTGAGAGCAGAAAGCAAAGAGGGCATCATGTAATACCGGTTCCTACAATTGAACTTGAAAATGATTCCCATAAAATTATTGATTCTGTTAAAATATTTCTCAATTCACATAAAATTTTATTCTGGAAGAAAAAAGTTGTTGAGAAGACTATTGTACAGCCTAAGTTCAGCACAAAAGGCAGATTGAGTATTTCAGAAACGGCTCTCTCGCAGATGGTAATGCACTGTATTGATGAATTTAATGATAATTTTAAGATAAAAAAAATCAGGATAAAACGCTATCCTGCTGATTTTAGAATTGACCTGTCAATTTCCGTCCCATTCGGGACTTCTGTGCCTTCTGTTCTTCCAAAGCTGCAGCGGTATATTGTAACCAGCATACAAAAGTACAGCGGTATTACAATAGAAAATCTGCATATTACAATTGAAGAATTTCAAAGTTAAAGAAAAACAATGCAAAAAAGAATTAAGGCAGTAGCATTAATATCCGGCGGGCTGGATAGTATTCTTGCTGCAAAAATAATAAAAGATCAGGGCATAGATGTTCTGGGGCTTTCTTTTACTTTTAAATTTGATTCTGTAAAACACGGGAGCAGAAAGAACTATCTTGAAAAAGTTGAAAAGGAACTTAATATTCCCATAAAAATAATGGACAGATCTCAGCAGTTACTGGATATTGTTAAGAATCCTGTACATGGCTACGGCTCGGAAATGAACCCCTGTATTGACTGCAGGCTTCAAATGCTGTCTATGGCAAAAGATTATATGGATGAAACAAATTCCGATTTTATTGTAACAGGAGAAGTAGTAGGCCAGCGCCCTATGAGCCAGCAGAAACCTGTAATTTTCCACATTGATAAAGTATCAGGATTGAGGGGGTACATTGTAAGGCCGCTTTCTGCAAAACTTTTGCCTGAGACAATTCCCGAACAAAAGGGATGGATTAAAAGAGAAGAGCTGTACGATTTTCACGGCAGAACAAGAAAACCTCAACTGAGCCTTGCCAGGGAACTCGGCATTGAAAATTTTGAACCCCCTGCAGGCGGGTGCAGCCTTACAACACCGGATTTCTCGCGGCGTTTAAAAGCCCTTTTTGAGAAAAGAGACAGACACACAATCACTGTCAATGATCTTCAGCTTCTGCTTTACGGAAGGCATTTCTGGCCGAATGAGCACTTGAATGTGATAGTAGGCAGAGACGAAAAAGATAATGAGGCTATTGAGAAATTTAAAGGCATTGATATGTTTCTGTTGTATCCTTTTGATATTCCGGGACCTTCTGCTCTTGCGATAGATGTTAAGAATAGAGAAGATCTGAACAGAGCAGCTTCTCTTGTTGCGAGATACACAAATCAGAGAGAAAGTTCTTCTGTTGAGATAATATATTCAGGAAAAGAAGAGGGAAGGATTTCCGTACTGCCGGCAGGGGAAGATGATGTGGAAGAGTGGCGTGTTTGATTTATTGTTCAGGGGAAGGAAGTTATTTTTATAAATTTTAGGGTATGCCTGAATTTAGCTGAAAAGTATTGACTTTATAAAAAATATTAGTTATATTTTTGACCGATTTCATGATTACTCTATACAAGAATCAAGGAGATGAATATGGCACATAAGATTAATGATGAATGCATCAGCTGCGGCGCTTGTGCAGATGAGTGCCCTGTCGATGCAATTAGTGAAGGCGAAGATAAGTATGTTATTGATCCTGATGCATGTACAGACTGCGGCGCTTGTGTGGAAGTTTGTCCGGTAAGTGCAATTGAGGGACCGTAATCCTTAATAGTTCAGCAGCAATTTAAGTATTAAGGCAGAGCCCCCAAAGGTTCTGCCTTTTTTATTAAGGCTATATTATGAAAAAGGTTCTTACAATTGCAGGATCAGATCCCAGCGGCGGAGCCGGAATACAGGCAGACCTTAAGACATTTTCATATTTTGAAGTGTACGGAATGTCTGTAATAACTGCTCTTACAGCGCAGAACAGCAGTGAAGTTGACGGAATCTACAATGTTGTTCCGGATTTTGTAAAAATGCAGCTTGATTCAATATTAAAAGGCGCAGAAATTGATGCTGTTAAAACAGGCATGCTTGCATCCTCTGAAATTGCGGAGACAGTCAGCTTGTGGATTAAAACATCAGATATCCCCTTTGTTGTTGTTGATCCGGTTTTTGTTGCTACTTCCGGCAGTACATTGACAGAATCAGAAGCAGTCCGAATCTTTATTGAAAAAATAATCCCTGATTCGACACTGGTTACTCCAAATATTCCTGAAGCAGAAAAACTTTCAGGGCTTAAGATCAGCACGCCTGAAGACATGAAAAATGCCGCGGAAATTATCAGAAAAATGGGAGCAGGTGCAGTGCTTGTAAAAGGCGGGCATCTTGAATCCGGGATAACGGATATTTTATTTGACGGTTCGGATTTTACTGCATTCAATTCTGAAAGAATCCGGGCAAAATCAACCCACGGAACAGGATGCACACTTTCTGCTGCAATTGCTGCAGGCTTGGCTCTTGGTAATTCATTAAGACAGTCCGTTGAGAATGGAATAGCATATGTGAAAAATGCTATTGAGATGTCAGTTTCTCTCGGCATGGGGCATTTTGGTTTAAATCATGTCCAGGACAAGGGTAATGACAGATAATATGCGGAGAAAAAATCTTTTACTGCATGTATGCTGTGCGCCGTGTTCAACATATCCTATTACAGTATTGAGGGAAGATTATGATGTTACAGCATATTTTTATAATCCCAATATTCACCCCAAGAGAGAGTGGAAAATGCGCAGAGATGAACTAACTCGTTTTCTTGAAAGATGGGACATTCCGCTTATAATTGAAGAATATGATGCTGCAAGATGGTTCAGGCTCATAAGGGGTTTTGAAGATGAACCCGAGGGCGGCAATCGGTGTGAGATTTGTTTTGACATGCGTCTTAAGAAAACAGCGGAATTTGCTGCCCGTAGAGGATTTGATATTTTTACTACGACTCTGTCTGTGAGCCCTCACAAAAATGCACAGCTTATAAATAAACTCGGTATGGATGCATCAGGTGAGTTTGGAGTGGAATTTTATCAAGCTAATTTTAAAAAGAAGAATGGTTTTAAAATCAGCGTGGAAATCAGCAGAAAAGAAGGCTTGTACAGGCAGAATTTTTGCGGCTGTATTTACAGCCAATGGGAAACTGAGGAGAGAAAAAAGATGCGGGCGAACAATGATTAATAAATATTCATTTGGGAAAATGGTTGTAAATAATGTGGAATACAGCAGAGATTTGATCATTACACCGGATTCAATTATTGACAACTGGTGGAGAAAAGAGAGCCACATGTTGTATTTACAGGATATTGAGGAAGCGCTGAATTTGTCAAAACCTGATGTGCTTGTTGCAGGAACAGGCAAATTCGGGCTTATGAAAATTGATGAAAGTTTAATCAAATTTCTTGACAATAAAAATATAGAATTTCATGCTCTTCCGAGTGCAAAAGCAGCAAAACTTTTTAACCGGCTTACACAAGATGGTAAGAGAGTGACAGGTGCATTTCATATTACATGCTGAATTAATGAGGAGAATCGAATGAAAGCGTCAGAACAGATTGGTTCAATTTTTATCGGATTGTGGCTGATTTTATCCGGGCTTGTTACTATGCTTAAAATCAGCAACAATACTCTAAACATAGCAATTGCAGTCATGGCTCTTGTTGCCGGAGTTCTGTTTTTAATGAGCAGGTCACATATTAAAGGAAGGCTGGGCACGTTTTTACTCGGTATATGGCTTATTGGAGCCGGATCAAAACCTGTTGTTGCAGTTCATTTCCCTTTGTATACCGTTATATTCGGCATTCTTGCAATTGCAGCAGGTGTATTGATCTTAATTGATCAATAGGGAGGAATTTTTGTCAGTATACAGAAAATATATTCTTTTAACAATTGCTGCTATTGTACCGCTGGGATTCGGCACAAAGTTCTATTCCGGGCCGCTTGCAAAGTGGGTAAATATTTATGGCGGGGGGGTCCTTTATGTGATTTTCTGGAGCCTTTTTTTAGCTCTGGTTTTTCCCCGATTCCGGATATTGTATAATGTAATTTCTGTGTTTACAGTAACCTGCATACTTGAATTCCTGCAGCTTTGGCATCCTCTTATTTTAGAAAAAGTACGTTCTGTTTTTATTGGAAGAGCACTTATTGGAACAACATTTTCCTTTCTCGATATAATCCACTATTCAGCAGGATCTTTTATCGTTTATGTTTTTCTCTGTAGTCTTCAAAGTAAACTCAACCCTTCGCATTAAAAAATCGTATAAAATTATTCTTTATTGCTTCTATGATAAATAAAGATAAAAGCATGCAAAAATAATATTATAGCTGTGGTTTATTTTAAAACATGAGGCTGTTATGATATATGAAAATATTTTACAGACAATTGGCAATACTCCGCTTGTAAGTATTAATAATTTAAGCACTGAAAAAGAAGTTGAGATATTTGCAAAAATTGAAGGTACAAACCCCACAGGAAGCATAAAAGACAGAATTGCATTAAAAATGGTTGAACAGGCAGAAGCAGACGGATCTCTTATTCACGGAAAAACTATTATTGAACCGACTTCAGGCAACACTGGGATAGGGCTTGCAATGATTGGGGCGGTAAAAGGTTACAATGTTGAAATAGTAATGAGTGAATCAGTATCAATAGAGAGAATAAAGATGATTCGTGCATTTGGTGCAAAGGTTACATTGACTGAAAAAGAAAAAGGAACAGACGGAGCAATATTAAAAGCAAGGGACCTGGTCAGCCGGTTTCCGGGAAAATATTTTATGCCGGACCAATTTTCCAATAAATACAACAAAATTGCTCATTACAAGACAACTGCACAGGAAATATGGAAACAGGCAAACGGAAGAATTGATTATTTTGTCTCTGCAATCGGGACATCAGGCACAATAATGGGAGTTGGTAAAGCTTTAAAGGAAAATAACCCGAAAATAAAAATAGTAGAAGCACATCCGGTAAAAGGCCACTATATTCAGGGATTAAAGAATATGGAAGAGGCTCTTGTTCCGTCAATTTACGATAAAACTCAAATTGATGAATCTGTACCGGTTAATACTGAAGATGCAATCATAATGGCGAAGAGGATTGTCAGAGAAGAAGGAATCTTTGCAGGGATGAGCAGCGGTGCAGCTATGTATGCTGCGCTGAAAATAGCGGGAAAAATTAATTTTGGAAGAATTGTAGTTATTTTCCCTGACAGAGGGGAGAAGTATTTGTCTACGGATCTTTTTAGATAGACGTCATTCAAAATAATGGGCAGCCTAAGATAATATATTTTTAAAAAAGTTCTTGACTTTCAAGAAAGAATGTTTTATAATGCATGTGATTGTGATAACAAGCACAAGTAAGGTGTCAATTTTATGGATAAATCTATACCAAATGAAACTATTAGTCGCCTTTTCCCTTATTTCAGAGCATTGATGTGTCTTGATAAACAGGGAACTGAAACTGTATCTTCTGCACGTCTCGCTGAAGTTTGTCGTGCTAATTCTTCAAAAATTAGAAAAGATTTATCCTATTTTGGTGAACTTGGTACGCGCGGTGTGGGTTACAATGTAAAGGACCTGATGCAAAAAATTCGCACTATACTCAACCTTGATCCGATAAAAAATGCTGCTTTAGTAGGTGTCGGTAATATCGGAAAAGCATTGCTTAAGTATTCAAATTTTGAATTGGAAGGATTTAAAATTTATATGGCGTTTGACAATAATCCTAAAATAATTGGGAAGAAAATAAATCATGTGATTGTTGAAGATGTAGTTAATATGAAAAAAAGAATAAAATCAGAAAAAATCAAACTGGGTATATTAACTGTACCTGAACCAGTGGCGCCGGCTATTGCCAGGCGTATGGGAGATATGGGAATAAAAGCAATTCTGTCTTTTGCTCCATGCTCCCTCGCCATGCCCCATAATATAGAAATTACATGCGTTGATTTAAGCACGGAAATGGCCAAGCTAATTTATTATTCTTACAGATAGCCATTTTCATATAAATGTTGATTCTTCGAGAGAGGAGAATTATTGATGAACAAAGTAGCATATGAAACACCCCACCAGACAAGAAATTTCTTTTATCTGTTCTGTATACTTTTTCTGATATGGCTTGCACTCACTTCCAGTTTCCTATGGGAGGAACTTGCTGTCGGTTTTTTCATCAGCCTAATTCTTGCTTTAATGCTGAACAAAAACTATCCTTCCCTCGGGCTCCCCCCAATAAGCATTAAGAAGATCATCTTTTTTATCGTATTTATCCTTGTGCTTTTTAAAGAAATTGTAAAAGCAAATTTTGATGTAGCATATAGGGTTATTCATCCTAAAATGCCTATAAAACCAGGAGTAGTAATAATTAAAACAGGGTTGAAACAGGATATTGCAAAATTAATACTGGCAAATGCAATAACGTTGACACCCGGCACATTTACTCTGGACATTAAAGAGGACAAGCTTCTCATACACTGGATTTATGTCCGTTCGGAAGGTATAGAAGAGTCCACAAAAAATATTGGCGAACGATTTGAAAAATATTTAAAGGTGATATTCGCATGAGTGAAACAATTATTTTAGTTTATTTAGCTGTTATTGGATTAGGACTGATTTTCAGCCTTTTGCGTATGCTTTTAGGGCCTACTGCTTCTGACAGGGCTGTTGCAGTGGATACTATTACTACAACTGTTGTTGCTTTACTGGTCATTTTATCCCTTGTATTTGACAGATATATTTATCTGGATGTTGCATTAGTCTATTCATTATTAGCTTTTGTCGGATTGGTTGCAATTGCCAGATATTTGGAAAGGGGCATTTAGATGGAATTATTGGGGATAATTATTATCGGGATTGGAGTAGCTTTTTTAATGCTTGGGAATTTTGGAGTGCTAAGGCTTCCTGATGTGTATAATCGCATTCAGGCAGGAACAAAGTGTACTACTTTTGGTGCTTTTTTCACTATTATAGGAGTAGGTATCATCCAGCCTGCATGGTTTTGGAAATGCTTACTTATTGCAGTATTTGTTTTTGCAACCAATCCTATTTCCAGTCATGCTATTGCAAGAGCTTCCAAGAGGGCAGGTGTTCCTCTTTGTGATAGAAGTGTAGTGGATAAGTCGAGGGATTTTAAGGAATACAGGGAGGAAACATGATAATAATAGTTTCCCTATTAGTATTTTTGATGATTGTTTCGGCAGTAGCAGCATATATTTTTAAAGATTTGATAAGTGCTGTTATTGCCGGTTGTATGGTAAGTTTGATAGCGGCAATTCTTTTTTATTTTCTTCAGGCACCGGATGTTGCCATGGCCGAAGCATCAATTGGTGCAGCATTGGTTACTGCTGTATTTATTATTGCTATCATACGAACGAAGAGGTATGAAGAATGAGAAAAATTATCGGACTGATTTTACTGATTATTGTTGCATGGGGAATCTTTTTATCAATACAAAAAATTCCTTTTGGTGAGCCAAAGACAAAGATTGGTAAGTACTATATTGATAATGGTAAACAACAAACTGGGGCCTCAAATATTGTTACTTCCGTGGTTGTAGGTTTCCGGGGTTTTGATACTTTGGGAGAAGTGACTGTACTATTTCTCGCTACTATTGGCCTGGGTGCTGTTTTAGGAACTTTAAAAAGAAAAGAAAAAATTAAAATAACACGGGCAAGTTTAATACTTCGTACAGGATGCCGATTTTTATTTCCGCTTATTCTTCTTTTTGGTTCTTACATTATTATTCATGGACATCTGACACCCGGCGGCGGGTTCCAGGGAGGCGCAGTTATCGCTTCAGCATTCCTTCTTGTTTATCTTGGATGTCCCGGGAAAAGAATTAATGAAATTGGAAGTAAAACAGCTGAATCTCTCGGCGGTTTAACTTTTGTTGTGCTCGGGTTAATCGGCCTGACAGCAGGCGGACACTATTTTCTTTATAATTTTCTGCCTAAAGGTGAATTCAATACTCTGTTCAGTGCAGGTCTGATTCCGATAATTTATATTGCAATCGGAATAAAAGTGGGGTCGGAATTAGCCGGGGTTATCGACCAGCTTAAGGAGGAAAGCTGATGAATTTTTTACATGATTACATCTATTACATAGGATCTTTCAGCCTCATATTTATCGGTCTCTTTATAATGTTGACAAAAAGAAATCTCATAAAAGTAATTCTCGGGCTGAGTATCCTTGAAACAGGTGTAAATCTATTTATTATTTCTGTGGGATATATTCACAAGGGAACGGCTCCGATCTTTTCAAAAGCAGGATTAGAAGCAAAAAACATGGTAGACCCTGTTCCACAGGCATTAGTGCTTACCGCAATTGTGATCGGATTGGCTGTTCTTGCTCTGGCTTTATCTTTGACAATACGCTTGTACGGCCATTACGGAACGCTCAACTTACAAAAAATTAAAGAGCAGCGCTGGTAATCATCAAATCTAAAAAGCAATAAATGGGATATAACAATATGAATGAAATGATTAACTTCAATCCGGTATTATTAATCGTGGTACCGTTAGGCCTTGCCTTTTTAGTGCCGATCTTAGGATTTATATCGAAAAGAATTATTAAATGGATTCCGGTTATTGGATTTCTTTTTAATCTTATTGTTGCACTGTCGCTTGTGCCGCATGTACTTAAAGAGAGTATTATTGTAAAAATTGGAGGTTTCCCTCCGCCTTTCTGTATTAATCTTGTGGCCGGGCCTGTGGGAGTTTTATTATCTGTATTAATTTCTATCACTGGATTTTTAGTAGCCATTTATGCACTTAAATATATTCAAGAAGGTAAAGAACAATACTATCATATCCTTTATATGCTTCTTCTGACCGGGGCTACGGGAGTCGTTCTGACCGGGGATATATTTAATCTTTTTGTCTTCTTTGAAATTCTTTGTATTTCTTCCTATGCTCTTGTGGCTTATCTCGGAAACAAGGCAGGGATTGAATCTTCTATTAAATATTTAATTCAGGGTTCAATAGGATCAAGTTTTCTACTATTGGGGATCGGATTACTTTATGGCCAATTCGGTACTCTTAATATGGCAGACCTTGCCAATCAGATTGGGGATATAAGTTCACCTGCGGTATTTGTACCGATGGCTCTGATGATAACAGGCCTCGGAATTGAAGCGGCAATATTTCCTCTAAATGCCTGGCTTCCTGATGCACACTCATCTGCCCCGTCTTCAGTCAGTGCTGTTCTGTCGGGGATTGCGATTGAAGTAGGGGTATATGCTGTAATAAGAGTTTTGTTTACAATTTTTCATGTTTCAGATTTTTTGACATTTTTCCTGTTCATTGGATTATTGACCATATTAATTGGGGAAATGAGTGCATTTAAACAAACGAATATAAAAAGAATGCTCGCCTATTCCAGTATCGGACAAATTGGTTTAATCCTTTTTGCTTTTTCATTAGGCTCACAATACGGAGTGACCGGCGGATTGTTTCAAATGATAAGCCACACACTGGGCAAAGCGCTGCTTTTTCTGGCAGCCGGCTTTATGATATACAGAACCGGTTCCATGGAAATTTCATCATTTGAAGGGCTTGGCAAAAAGATGCCCTACACTGCTTTTCTCTTTACCATAGGGGCATTATCCATCATAGGATTGCCGCCGTTTATAGGTTTCGCGAGTAAATTTACGATTATCAAAGCTGCTCTTGCAGAAAGGGAACTGCTGTTGGTGATTTTAACGGGGATTGTGCTGTTGGCAACCGTTATTGAAGGCACCTACTTTTTTAGAGTAATACAGATGATCTATTTTAAAGAAGAATCTACATTAGCAGATAAAAAAGAAGCTCCTGCTGCCGGATTAATTCCAATGTTTATTTTTGCTGCATTAATTATATTTATCGGCATTTATCCTGGTTTTGTCATGAGAATGTTAAATTCAGCTGCTTCTGAACTTCTTAATAGTGCAGAATATATAAGGAGTGTATTAGGATGAGATTAGAAATAATATTAATAACTGCTTTCGGTGGTGCATTTCTCACATATTTTTCAGGGAAAATTTCATCTAAATTCAGAGATGTGTTTGCGGTGCTTGTTTCATTACTGCTCGTAGTAATTCTTTCCTGCCGTTATGGCGGACAAACGGAAGCCGTATCTTATCATAATTTTATGGGATTGTCACTAGTGCTAAGATTAAATCCCCTGGCTTGGTTTTTTGCAATTGCAACTGTCAGCTTAACGGCTTTGTCAATAATTTATTCTATAGACTATATGAAAAATCGAGACAGAACAGATTACTATTATTTTATAATGTTATTGATAAACGCGAGCATGCTGGGCATTGTATTAGCGGGAGATTTACTGTCTTTCTTTATCTTCTGGGAAATAATGAGCTGGTCAACATTTTTATTAATAAGTTATAACAGGGGCCGGGCAATAGCGGCAGGAGAGAAATATATTGTCATGTCCCTGATTGGTTCAATGGCTATGTTAATGGGGATTGTGTCGATCTATTCGTTTACAGGTAGTTTAAATATCCAAATTATTGCCACTCAATTGCATACAGCCTCGTCAGGCTATAAGCTTTTTTTACTAATTATTTTCAGTGTTACTTTTGGAATAAAGAATGCTGTTATGCCATTACATACATGGCTACCCGATGCTTATACGGAATCATCTACACCATTTTCAGCAGTACTTTCCGGAATGCTTACCAGAATGGGTATTTTCGGTTTTCTTTTAATTATGTATGTAATTATCGGAGCGAAAAGTACACTTCATACAGGCAAGGGATTTTTTAGTTTTAACACTATTCTTGCTTGGTTAGGTGCAATTACAATTGTTATTCCAACCTTTATTGCAATGCTGCAGAATGATGCGAAAAAACTTCTTGCTTGGCATGGTATCGGTCAGGGTGGGTATATGATTGTAGGAATTGCCTTTGGAACGAGTCTTGGTGTTGCAGGTGGAATTTTTCACACATTAAATCATGCGATATATATTGTGTTACTTTTTCTAAGTGTGGGAGCAATTGAGTACAGAACCAATGGCCTCAGAGATCTTAATTCTTTGGGTGGACTTTTTAAAAAAATGCCAATAGCATTCCTTGGAAGTCTTTTAGGAATCTGTGGATTAATTGGCCTCCCTTTGACGAACGGATTTGTTTCAAAATGGCTTATTTATAAAACTTTAATTCTTGGTAATGCACCGTTTCTCGCATTTGCAGCATTATTGGGGACTTGGGGAACGATCCTCTCAGTGTATAAATTTTTACATAATTTATATCTTGGGCAACTTCACGAAGAACATAAAGAAATTAAAAAAGCACCACTTGCAATGCAGATTCCGATTGTTATCCTTTCTTTTGCCGTCCTGTTATTTGGGATTCTACCCGGACTGCCTTTAAAAGTGATTAATTCTATTATCGTTTCAGCCGGTTTTAACGCTTTGGATATATCAATCTGGGGAGTAGTCTCGGATACCGGAACATTAAATACGATTAATATTTTTGCAGCACTTGCTATTGTCGGGGCAATTGTTTCGTTTATTTTTAAAGCTGCCCGTAAATCTACACTGGTTGATCAGTATGATAATTACGCGGCAGGTGCGGCAATTCCTAAAGAAAAATATAATTATACGGTTGATTTTTATGCCCCGTTTTATCGAATGGTGAGACCGTTTCTCAAAGATTTTTTTGATCTGTTTTATCAAAAAATTGCAAAAGCAACAGACACTGCCTGCAATGCTGTCCGCAAAATTTACACAGGTTATGTGGGTAATTATGTGATGTACATTGTACTATTTTTAACATTTCTTATTTTAATTAAATTTAAATGGAGTCTATTTTAATGAAAATTATTGTACTGATTATTTCGCCTATATTAGCTTTAATTACAGGAATGCTTTTTCTCGGTATATCCCGGAAAATAACAGCAAGAATTCAATGGCGGTACGGGCCGCCGCTTCTTCAGCCTTTCATTGATGTCATAAGGTCTTTCAGCCAGAAGAGCATCACTCATGGGTGGTTTTTTGATTTTGGAATTATATTATCATTGACAGGTTCATTTGTCCTTGTTTTATTTCTGCCGATTGGCAAAGTGTGCTCATTAACATCGGGCGGATTAATAGCCTTTATTTATCTTATGCTGCTGGGCCCCTTTGGTATTGCATTAGCTGGAGCGGCGTCAGGTAATCCTAATTCCAGCCTGGGAATATCGAGAAAATTTTTACTTTCTCTCGGATATGAAATCCCCTTGATTTTAATTTTACTGGCAATAATGACATATTATAATACAATTTCCTTAGTTGATATTGTAAAAACACAGAATATCTCCGGCTGGGCTTTTGGCTCCTGGGCTTTAGTGCTGCCCGGGCTGGCTTATATTTTGATTCTTCCTGCTATTCTTGGTGTACGGCCTTTTGAAGTTGTTAAAGCACCGCAAGAAATTTCTTCAGGTCCAGTAGCGGAATTTGGGGGAAAACACCTGGCATTTTCTACTTTTCAGCACGCTTTACAGATGTTTATAGGACTTGGTCTTTTTGTGAATATTTTTCTTGGCGGCGGAGATTTATTTGGACTATTTGCACCATTGACAGGAACGGTTTGGGGCAGTTTTTTGGGAATCATTATTTTCCTTCTGAAAATGCTGATTGTGCTGATCCTGACCCTTTTCATCAATGCAGTCTATCCCCGCTATAGAATTGAACAGGCTATGCAATATTTATGGAAGTGGCCGACATTAATCTCCTTTATAGGACTTATCATAGTGGTCTTAATTAATTAAAATTTACTACAGGAAAAAACATGGATAGAAATCAAATAAGTAAATGGCTTAAACATCCCGGCAAAATGGCAAATAAATATTCCTTTCATGTTGTATATTTTTGCACGGGCTGTGGCATTATTGAAGTACCGCCCTCAATTACAACGCGTTGGGACGCTGAACGGTTTGGTATAATTCCCGTTGCCACTCCAAGGCAGGGAAATCTTTTTATGATTGCCGGATATGTTTCCACCAAGACACTTAAAGCTGTTATAAGAACCTACGAACAGATGCCGGAGCCGAAGTACACGGTTGCTTTCGGCTCTTGCCCGATAAACGGCGGAATGTATTATGATTCTTATAATACAATTACAAGTGTGGATAAATATATTCCCATAGACGGCTATATCGCGGGATGCATGCCCAGGCCGGAGGCCATTTTTATAGGAGTGACTCATTTATGGAAACTGATTGATATGGACAAAGCTGACGGGTACAAGAGATATAGACAAGATTATGAATTCTATCGTGCAAATCAGGAACAGCTTTTGGGTGACTTGGGCTGGCCTCCATTATTCAAAAAATGAGACAGCATAATCTTTGAGCTCATAAAAGGAAATTTTTAATATGGAAGAACTAAAAAAGAAACTTTTAACGAATTTTAATGACCTTAAACTTAAAATTCATGATGAAAACAGGATGTTCATTAATACAAAGAAAGAGGCGATAGTATCCCTTTTAAGTTTTTTAAAAAATATGGGATATGAACATCTGGCCCTTGTTTCCTGTAATGACTGGATAGATAAAGGAGAACTTGAACTGGTCTATATTCTTTCCGCTTATATGTCTGTTGATGAAAAACATCAGGAGAAAGAGAAAAGGAATATTATTATTAAAACAAGAATTTCCCGGGAAGCCGCAACATTCATTACAGTAACCAGTATTTTTAAAGGAGCAGAACCGTATGAACGCGAACTGCATGAACTGTTCGGGATAAGATTTGAAGGGCATACACGTTTAACACCATTACTGCTTGAACGTGATTATGAAATCCCTCCTTTTAGAAAAGATTTTGATACTCAGAAATATGTTGACAATACTTATGGTCAGATTCCCTCGATAGAGGAAAGAAAGGCGAGACATGAGAGAACTTGAACTTTATTACGGTCCTCAACACCTTGGAATGGTCGGGAATTTCAGCATTACTTTAAAAGTTCAAGGGGATAGAATAGTTAAAGCAGATGCCAATCCCGGATATCTGCACCGTGGTTTTGAAAAATTAATGGAACAGAGAACCTGGATGCAGAATTTTCCGCTGGTATGCAGAATTAATGTGATAGAGCCTGATCACATGGAACTGGTTTATTCAATGGGTGTGGAAAAGCTGGCCGGAATTGAACTTCCGGAAAGAGGGAAATATATCAGAAGTATTTATTGTGAAATGGCTCGTGTAGCATCACATCTGTTCGGATTATGGGCCTATTCTAATATGCTTGGTTTTGATACTGTAGCGCAATGGGCCATGTACCATAGAGACCTTTTACTGGATATGTTTGAAGAACTGACAGGGGCAAGAGTCTATCATATATATATTCGTCCAGGCGGGGTAAGACGTGATTTCCCTGAAGGTTTTACAGACAGGCTCGTAGAAACTCTCCATAAAATCGGCGGAAAAGTACCGGATTATAACGAGACATTTTTTGAAAACAGGCTGTTTCAAAAAAGAGCCGAGGGCATTGGGATTATCACACGTGAGGAAGCTGTCAGCATGGGAGCTGTCGGGCACACGATTAAGGCAACAGGAATGAAATATGATATAAGAAAAATTGAGCCCTATGCTGCGTATGATCAGGTTGAATTTGATATTCCGACCAGAAAAAATGGCGACGCCTATTCCAGACTCCTGACAATCAGGGATGATATGATAGAAAGTGTGCATATGATATTCAAACTTATTGATAAAATGCCTAAGAAGGGTGAGGTCTGCGCTAAAACACCAAATCCGTTCAAATGGACTATTCCAGAAGGTGATGCGTATGTACGATGTGAATCATCCCGCGGTGAGCTCGGACTTTATATGGTTAGTGATGGTGGGGATAAGCCTTATAGAGTTCACTTTAATACGCCCTCCTATAATCATGGCTTGACAGTTCTTGAAAAAGCACTTGTAGGTGAGAGCGTTTCTGATGTAGGAAACATAATGATGAGTTTATATGTTGTTGCTCCGGAAATAGACAGGTAACCCTTAAAAAATAGGTATAAAGATGTCTAATACTAGTTATTTAAATCCATTAAAAGCAGTGAAGTATCTGTTTAAAAAACCGCAGACACTGCAATATCCGTTTGAGACCAATCCAATTGCGGACAGATACAGGGGATTCCATAAAAATGATTGGGAAAAATGTACCGGGTGTGGAAATTGTGCGGATATCTGTCCGAATAAAGCGATTGAAATGGTAAAAATAGATGAATTGGAGCCAATGCCTGATGAAGGCCGAAAAGATGAGAGACCGCAGATAGACTACGGCCGCTGCTGTTTTTGCGGTTTATGTGTTGATATTTGCCCGCCCGGTTCTTTGTCTCTTACAAAAGATTTCTTTCATATCCATTTCGACACTAAGACCTTTACCTTTATTCCAAAAGACGAAAAACTGGAAAAAGATGTCTATAAATCCGAACAGGACTATTCCATATTTGCAGCCAGCCTGACTCATCGCAAGGAAAATTATGACGGCTTCTCGCCTGATATTCAATATGCCCTTTTTGAACCGGACAGAATTGAAATGCCTGAGATTGAACCGGATGAACGTAAACTTTCTTTTATTGAACAGGTGATCGGCTATGATAAAGATCAGGCCAGAGAAGAGGCAGGTCGCTGTCTGGAATGTAAACTCTGTGAAGAGGCATGTCCGGCACATCTTAAAATATCAGATTATATTGATGCAATTTACAGAGATGACCCAAAAGAATCACTTGAAAAAATTTATGAAGATAACCCAATCCCGTCTATTTGCGGAAGAGTATGTATGGCACATTGTGAAGATGCCTGTTCTCTGCATATAAGAGGAGATTCTCTTGCTATTAGATGGCTTAAAAGATATGCGGCTGATCAGATCAAGAATTTTAAAGAAGAACTTGAAATCCGGCCAGGTGAACCTACAGGAAAGAAAGTCGGTATCATCGGTGCTGGCCCGAGTGGATTATCTCTGGCATATTTTCTGCGGTTGCAAGGTCATGAAGTGATCGTTTATGATGAGCTGCCCGGTGGAGGCGGTGCTATTAGAATAGGTCCGCCTGCATACAGACTTCCTCTCGAAGCAATTGATAAAGACGTTAATTATATTAAATCTCTCGGAGTTGAATTTAATTTTAATACTAAAGTTGGGAAAGATATAAAATTTGAAGAAATCTTTAAGAATAATAATGCAGTTTTCCTTGGTATTGGAAATACAATAAGTTTCTCTACAAGAGTACCAAATGCCGAAAAATGTGTACTTGCTCTCGATTTTCTAAAAGATAATAAGATCGGTGAATACAGAAAAGTAGGTAAACAAGTTATAGTTATAGGCGGCGGGAATGTCGCAATGGATGTTGCTCGTGAAACGGTACGGCTTCAGCAGATGCAGTATCCGGGTCAAAAAACAATTACAAAAACAGTATCCCTTGAAGATTGGCATGAATTACCTGCAACTGATTTGGAAGTAAAAGAGGCTAAAGAAGAAGGCGTCGAATTTAATCCTGCCTGGGGACCGAAAGAAGTTGTCCTTGATGATGAAGGAAATATTAAAGGATTAGAATGTAAAAAAGTAAAATCCGTCTTTGATGAAAAAGGAAAATTTGCTCCCGCCTTTAATGAAGATGAGATACAATTTATTGAAAGCGACATGATAATCGAGGCCATCGGACAAAGGGCTGATTATTCATTTCTCGGTAAGCTCAGCGATGAACTGAAATTCACAGAAAGAAAAAAGCTTAAAGTAGATAAAAATGGTATGACTTCAATCCCAAAAGTGTTTGCCGGCGGGGATATTGTTAATATTAATTTAGATGCGGTAACTGCAATCGCAGATGCAAAAATTGCGGCAGAAGGCATAAATAAATTTTTATTAAACAATAAAAATAAATGATAATGTAGCAGGTCTTTTATGTTAAAATCATTAAAAGCAAAAGATATCATGATGAAAGAGATAATAACTATTGGACCAGATGCTCTATTAAAAAAAGCAATAAAAAAATTACTTGATAATAAAATTAGTAGTATGCCTGTAACAGATGACTCAGGAAAAATGGTAGGTATTATTTCTTGTGAGGATATTCTGAATTTAGCATTCGATGGTTATCTCAGTAGTACAAAAGTTGAGATGGTTATGACAAAGAATGTTGTTTATTTTGAACCTGATTCAAATTTAGAGGAAATTGCTCTTGTTATTTCTAAAAACCATTTTCGTAGAATACCAATTATTAAGGATGGTAGAATAGTAGGAATTGTTTCGAGAAGAGATATCGTTAAAAATATATTTATGTCAATATAATAATTTTATTTTATTTCCTCATTAGAATTTTTTTGATAAATTAATAGTACAAAAAAAAGCTAAAATTAGTTAGAATAGTAGAGCCTATTTCCTAAACATGTTTGCAGGCGGAGACGCTATAGCAGGTGGATATACTGTAATAGAGGCTATGGGACACGGCAGAAAAGCTGCTGAGGCGATTGATAATTATCTCAATAAATAGATTATTTCTTAAATTTGGTATTTTAAAGCCCGTTAGATTCTTAGCGGGCTTTTTATATTGCAAAAACCTCTTTGAACTATCAGGCCTGAACTGTAAATTATATTGATACTAAAAACATAGTCAATATTAACGGAGACAGCGTAATGTTTGAAATATTTGTATATTATGTAAAGACTTTTCCCTTGAGAACAGCTTTTATTGAGTTTGCAGTATTAGGTACCTTAGGAGAAATAATTACGTTAAAAATTACAAATTCAACAAAAAAATTGTCAATATTTCAATACATACTGAAAATACTATCATGGGGATTATTGGGGATAGTAATTAAATACGGATTTTTCGGATACAAAGCCATGATAAATGCATTAGTGGAACACCACTATTTTCCAGGTTTTCTGTACGGTAATTCTCTTGTAAAAGCTTTTACAATCTCTGTAGTAGTTAACCTTTTCTTCGGCCCTCAAATGATGTTTATTCACAGGATAATGGATAATGCCATTGAAAAGAGATGGAAATTTACAGGAATGGACAAGGCCGTTTATACACTTGTATGGTTCTGGATTCCTGCTCATACAATAACGTTTATTCTTCCACAGCATTTGCAGATAACACTTGCTGCTGTATGGTCTGTTGTTCTTGGAGTAATTATGGGGTTTAGCCTTAAAAAAACATAAATAATCAGAATAAATTATGAATTGTTTAAATTAGCCTGATCAATAATTAAACGGAGGTAATTGTGGGATATTCCCCGATTCTATCTGTAATAACTGCGATTTTTGAAATATCTGCAGCAATATGGGCATTATCAGGAAGAGGAAGAAAAACGATAATCTATACTGCAAGTGCAATATTAATTCTTTTAGCAGGGTACCAGATTCTTGAAGCAGTTATTTGTACTTCATGGAATGGTCTCTTTCTATTAAAACTGGCATTTATTGATGTTGCCTGGCTGCCTCCTGCAGGACTACTTCTCATCTCACACCTTTTTACAGGGAAAAACCAAAAAACAATTTTAATTTTTTCTGTTTTTATGTTTCTTTCTGCAGCAGGAATTGTTGTATGGATTTTTCTTGACAACGGATTTGTTGTTGATTCTGTATGCCGGGTTGTTTTTGCACAGTACAGTAATCCCATGCCAAAATATCTGTATTATTCAGGATTTTACTGGATCGGGCTTTTCAGTATGATGCTTTTATCTGCAATGGGAATGGGAAAGGTAAACAAAAATCCTGATAAAAAGCAGCTAAAACTACTGCTTTTGGGCAGTATTTTATTTATTGTTCTTTCTTTGATAACTGTTTTAATTTTTTCCGGAATGCAGGGCACTCTAGCTTCTGTAATGTGCCATTTTGCACTGTTTTTTGCAATTTTTATAACGAGATTAATTTATCTTGAACGTAAATTTTATAATAATCAAGTTGCATCGTAAAAAATAATAAGATAGTCAGCAAATTATCAGGATAAATTTACTGCTTGAAATTTATTGTAATTATTATTACCATTTGATTAATGCAAACGATTGTTGTAATTATTAAATAAATAATAAATCTTAACAGGAGGGCGAAAATATGAATGGTAAGTGGGTAAAAGTAACTGTTTTTATAATGTTTATCTCTATAAACATTTTTGCTCAGAAATTTGATAATATTGCATTAACACCTCCAATGGGGTGGAACAGCTGGAACAAATTCGGCCCGAATATTAATGAAAAACTGGTAAAGGAAATTGCTGATGCTATGGTTTCTAGCGGGATGAAGGATGCAGGATACCAGTACATTGTTATTGACGATGGCTGGCAGTCAGGAAGAGATGAAAACGGTAATATTATTGTGAATGCTGAAAAATTTCCCAATGGAATAAAACCAGTGGTTGATTATGTACATTCAAAAGGATTGAAATTCGGTATATATTCTGATGCAGGGAGAAAAACCTGTCAGGGACTGCCGGGCAGCAGAGGATATGAATATCAGGATGCCCGTACTTATGCAAAATGGGAAGTGGATTACCTGAAATATGACTGGTGTTCTCATGGGAAGCAGAATTCTGAAGCTTCTTACAAATTGATGAGAGACGCTCTTTATAAGGCTGGAAGGCCCATTGTGTTCAGTATTTGTGAATGGGGCACAACAAAGCCGTGGCTTTGGGCAGGAGATATAGGCCATCTGTGGCGGACAACAGAAGATATTCAGGACTGCTGGGATTGTGTAAATGATTGGGGAGGACTGGGCTGGGTTCTGATTCTTGATAAACAGGCAGGCCTGGAAAGTTATTCAGGGCCGGCACATTGGAACGATCCTGATATGCTGGAAGTCGGAAACGGGGGTATGACCATAAAAGAGTACAAGGCACATTTTAGTATGTGGTGTATGCTTGCAGCTCCTCTTATGGCAGGCAATGATATAAGAAACATGAGTGGAGATATAAAAAGTATCCTGACCAACAAAGAAGTTATTGCATTAGACCAGGATGCTCTGGGAAAACAGGCAGTAAAAATTACAGATACCGGAGATTATGAAATTTGGGTTAAAGAGCTGTCAGAGGGTGAACTTGCTGTTGCCTTTTTTAACAGAGGTGAAACACCTGTTAATGCAAAGATTCACTGGGGCTATTTTTTACGTAAATTTAAAATGAATAATGACAAGTATATTCTTAGAGATTTGTGGGAGAACAAAATTGTCGGGGATACAAAGAAGGTATATAAGAAAAAGATTTCCAGTCATGATCTTGTTCTCATAAGATTGGTAAAAGAAGCCAAATAGGGTTTTGCCAATAATAATATTGATAAATATTTGAATAACCGGTATACGGATTAGCAATTTTCCCAAGAACAGAGGGTTGAAGATTATGAAAAAAGTAATTATATTTTTATCAGTTTTGTTGGTAATCCATTCTTCAGATGCACAATCTCAAAAGTTCCGCAGCGGAGTATTTCTCCACCACTCAACAGGGAATAATATTTGGGAAAATAACGGCAGTTCCGTAACAGTACCGGACGAGATAGTTAAATATAACTCAGCGCATGGTTTTTCAGGTGAACAGGCAGTATCAATGACTGAGATGTGGTGGCCTTCAGGAGATAACGAGTGGTATACATGGTACAGAATTTTAAGGAACGAAGAGACTTCTGATGATATACGTCCAATTTTGCAGTCAAATAAGATAGTAGTTATAAAATCATGTTTTCCTTCTTCAAGTATTGAAAGTTACGGTACCGGTTCTGATACGTCTGATTTATATTCCAAAACAGTGTATAATTATAAATATCTCTGGCGGAAGATTGTAAGGATTATGGAGAAACATCCCCAAAACTATTTTGCAATTTGGACAAATGCACCTCTTGTAGCTGAACAGACAGACGATACGGAAGCTGCTCTGTCCGATCAGTTCTGTACCTGGGCTAAGGATACTCTTGCTGCCGGCCTTGATGATGAATTCGGAGTTTTTCCGAAAAATGTCTATGTGTTCGATTTTTTTCATAAACTGGCTGACAGTTCCGGGAAACTTCCGAATCAATATGCTGTTGATCTTGATGACAGCCATCCTAACACTTCTGCTACAGCACTGGTCGCACCGCAGTTTGTAGATGAAATTTTTAATGCTGCAATTGATTATGAAAGTATGTACAGCGGCGAGAGAGATGAACGGATGTCTAACCCTGAATTTTTTCTGTTGGGCCGGAATTATCCGAATCCGTTTAATCCGATTACGATAATTCCATTTACTGTAAAGGAACCGTGCAGAGTAGTGCTTAAAATATTTTCCATTCAGGGAAAGCTTGTGTCAATACCTGTTGACCGTCTATATCAGAAGGGAGAGTATAAAGTAAAAATTAACTTTCATGATATGGAGTCAGGGTTGTATATTTACCGGATAAAAATGAAGAATTTTATTGCTTCAGGGAAGATGATTTTACTGGAATAAGAGTTTTTCCCAATTTGAGAGATTGTCTCATTTTCCGTCTAGTCAGGTTCATTTCAGAGATAACAGAAAGGTTTTTAATTCAGCCGGTTACTCGAATTTTTGCCGGAGCAAAAATATTGCTCCCACAATTTTATGCTTATATTAAATTTATAAAAGAAAAATACCTAAGTTCTTCAAGCTCTCCTTTAAGTACAGGCAGTTTTTCAGGAAGCTTATCTTTTAATTTATCAGCAAGAGTATCAGCATCTTGAAGATAAGATCTGTAGAGAC
>JAGGVB010000187.1 GCA_021158245.1 bacterium
CACCATTTCCTTTTGGAAAAACCCAGGCATAGCCTCCGGGTGCTAATTCCCTGCCTACAAAAAACCGGACAATATTCGGATCGATTTTAATGTTTGTCATTGTATATTGAAAGCATGATTCTATACCTGACAGTTCCAGCGCAGTATCAATTCCCGCCCACCTTCCTACTCTTGATTCCACTCCGTCTGCACCTATGACAAATTTTGAAAGGATTTCTATCTCTTCACCTTTTCTTGAAGCAGAAAGCAGAAACGGCCCGTTTTTCTCACGTTTAATTCTGTGTACAAAGGTCTCCGTCCAAACCTCTGCTCCAGCTTCAGATGCCATTACAGCAAGGTCAAAATCAAAAACCTTTCTGTTCAGTATATAGCCTTTCTCCGCATCTGCTGCCTGAACCCCGTGCCCGTCAGGAGAAATTAATTCAGAGCCTGTTATCTTCTGAGAAATCCAATGCTCGTCGATTTCCACAAGCTCTGCAAGCTCGTTCTCATAAACGCCTTCCGCGCACCTTACAGGCATGCCGATGTCTCTATCCTTTTCAGCAAGAAGGACAGACAGGCCTGAGGAAGCTGCTTTTTGTGCAGCCCTTGATCCTGCCGGACCCGCTCCCACAACTACTATGTCAAAATTATACTTAATCATTTCCGCTCACCACTTCCGGCACAGCAACAGGGCAGACAGCAGCACAAAGGCCGCATCCAGTACACTTTAAATCATCAACTGTAATAGTATATTCGTACAGAATAATGGCATCCTCTGGGCAGACTCCTACGCAAGTACCGCATAAGTCGCACTTGTCAGGATTAATTATAATTTTTCTCCTGTTATCTGCCATTGTTTGCTTTTAAATTCGGGTAATTAAAATTAAACCGTTTTTTATAATACCATTTTGTAATAATAAATGATACAAAAACCGCTGCAAGTAAAAACGGATAAAAAATACACACACCTGCAAGAAGAGCTACTACGGAAAATTTAATCGCCATTACAGCGCTCCTGAGTCCGGGTTTAACAGCGCTGTATAAAAACAGCGGCAAAACAACTAAACCTGCAAAAAATAAAATCCAGTCTGAAAATACAAATGCCAGGATAACACTTAATATTTCAATAAAAGCTGCGGCTCTTATACACGCTGATATTCCGTATTTTACTGAGAATGTCATCTTATCTGCAGCCCTGTCCCCCTTCATATCAGGAAGTGTAGTATTAAGATAAACCGCAGCTCCTGCAAGCGCATAGGGAATCACCTGTACAGGAACAATTCCTGTGCCCCCTCCTGTTATCCACCCTGCAGAATAAATAAAAAGGCCGGATAAACTATTTGTCACCATTCCCATAATCGGCCTGTCTTTCCATCTTAAAGGAGGAAAGTTATAAGCCCATCCTGAAAGTACAAAGAGAACAATAAATATCGCAAATATTTTAAAAGAAACAAAAACAATGACAGACAGCCCGGCAAAACTAAGCAAAATTGTTTCCGCAAACGCCTGTTTCTCAGTAACTATATCATTTGCAATAAGAAACAATTTGTTGTTAATCCTGTCGGTTACCTTATCTCTTACCTGGTTAAGGATAAAAACAGCGCCTATAACAAGAGTAAGGGAAATGATAACAATTAAAGAATTATATGTCTCCCCTGAATTACCATATCTCTCCGCTGCCCACAATCCTGCAAGAAAAAATGTCCAAATGGGATAGAACAGCATGGGACGCAAGACAAATAGAAAATCTAAAAACTCTACGCCTTTTTTCATATACCCTCCCTGATGATTTACTCGTACTGATTCTTCTCAAAATCCATTTCCACATCAACAGGGTATGTTCCGTCAAAACAACCTGTACAGTAACCTCTCCCCTCTTTTGGTACAGAACTAATCAGCCCTTCAAGGGACAGATATCCCAAACTGTCCACTCCAAGATGCTGCTTAATCTCTTTAACACTCAGATTTGTTGCAATTAACTCTTCTCTTGTAGGAAAATCCATTCCGAAATAACATGGAAACCTTATAGGCGGCGAACTGACACGAATATGCACCTCCTTTGCACCGGCCTTTCTTACCTGCTGTGCCAACATCTTTAAAGTTGTACCGCGGACAATGGAATCCTCAACAATTACAACCCTTTTATTTTTCAATACCCCCCCTACTGTATTAAATTTAACCTTAACATTAAAATTACGTATGGACTGCTGCGGCTGGATAAATGTCCTTCCAATATAATGATTTCTGATAAGCCCTATCTCAAATGGTATACCGGAAGCATTTGCATATCCCAGAGCAGCAGTATTACTTGAATCCGGTACTGAAATTACAATATCAGCATCAGCAGGGTGTTCTTCGGCAAGCCTCCTGCCGAGCTTTCTTCTTGTTTTGTCAACATACTCCCCGAATACTCTGCTGTCAGGCCTGGAAAAATATATAAATTCAAAAATACAGTGCGATGACTTCTGCTTCTCTGCAAAATATTCTGAACTAATCCCCTTTTCATCAATAATGACCAACTCACCCGGGTGCACATCTCTGATATACTCCGCACCTATTAAATCCATTGCACACGTTTCAGATGCAACAACATAACCTTCATCAAGCTTTCCGAATGCCAGCGGGCGGAATCCATTGGGATCCCTTGCAGCTATCACTTTTCCTTCAATAAGTATGACAAGAGAAAAAGCACCTCTTATTCTCGATAAAGCATCTTTTATCTGGTCAAGAATAGTCTCCTTTTTTGAATGTGCAATAAGATGCAGAATCAGCTCACTATCTGTTGAAGTCTGGAAAATAGCCCCGTTTCCCTGAAGATATGACCGAAGCTCTCTGGAATTTACAAGATTGCCATTATGGCCCAAAGCTACAAAACCTGACTTTGTAGTAACGAGAAGAGGCTGAACATTCTCTTTTTTATCCGTACCTGTTGTGGAATATCTGTTATGTCCGATTGCCATTCTTCCCTTAAGGCTGGCAATTGTATTGGGAGAAGCAAAAACATCATTTACAAGCCCTTGCCCGACATGCCTGTACAATCTACCGTTTTCGCATGATACAACCCCTGCGCCCTCCTGCCCTCTGTGCTGCAAAGCGTAAAGCCCGAGATAAGCCATTTCCGCTGCCTCAGGATGGCCCGCAATACCTATAATCCCGCAATACTCTTTTATCTCTTTCATTATATGGCTTTCCCTCTCACCCGTTTATTCTTCTATAGTAATAGGATTGGAATAAATCCAGCCTCTGTGCTTTCTGAATATTTCCACTCTGTAAACTCCGGGGCTCTCAGCATCAAATTGCATATCTCTTCCCCTTGTTCTGGCTACTATATTCCCGTTATGAATAAGCCGAATACTTCCTTTAAGAGGTGCATGAATACAAAAAGAAACATTCTGTTTTTTAATCCTGCTGCCCATAGGGAAAATTTTCTGTGTTGACCTTGCGAAAAAATCAAATCCCTTTGCATCTCCCACTGAATAGTTGCCAATAAACATGCGTCCGTTTTCAATGGAATCAAAAATTAACTCTTCTGCATGTTTGAAATTTTTCGACTTAATGCTTTTATCGAGAGGCTGCTTTAAAAGAAGATGGGTGCGTATTGATTTAAACTGAACTTTATAGGGATAAATTTCAAGAGTTATGAATCCTAAAAATTTCTTTTTAAATGCATGAGCATCAATACCTCCTGTACCGACAATCCTCTTCTTTAAATTATATTCATCCCATCTTGCCAATGTTTCCTTTACCGGAAAGTGAATGGAACGCAAGGGATGCAGCAGCCTGTACAAAAAATTCAGCCTGCTTATTCCTTCCATCCATTCCGAAAGCTGATTCCATATCTCAATTCCGTCAAACCCGTCAACATTCCAGTCTGTCCAGGGATAGGGAGGATATTTTTCAGAATAGCTTCGCTTTTCTGCTGGATGAGCAATAATCCCGAATCCGCCTGCTTCCTTAACCAATCTTACATACTCCTCTGCATGCAGCCCTTCGGGGATCTCTTTGTCTATTTTAAAAGCAAGATAATGATTTTTATCATCAGGGTCATTAAGTTCGCATCCGATAACAACTACGACATTCCCGTAAATACCTTC
>JAGGVB010000188.1 GCA_021158245.1 bacterium
GCCCTTTTCTGCAAAAGCAGGCTGAAGATGCAGCGGCACAGGATAATGTATTGCACACGCAATATCCTTTGATGCAAGATAATCCCTTAATCCGTCTCTGTCAGGAACCTGTATGGAAAACTGGTGGAAAATGTGGTCTCTGTCCTCATTAATGAACGGAGTGATTATATCCGGATGATCCAGCAGCTCTGTATAAAGAGCTGCAATATCTTTACGAGCCTCGTTCCACTCATCAAGATGTTTTAGTTTTACGCGTAAAATTGCAGCCTGCATTGCATCAAGCCTGCTGTTTAAGCCCAGAATAGCATGGTGATAGCGCTTGTCAGAGCCGTGATCTCTTATCATACGAAGAGTTTCTGCAAATTTCTCATCTGACGTAAGAACCATACCTCCGTCGCCGTAAGCGCCGAGATTTTTTGACGGGAAAAAACTCAAAGCCCCCATATGACCGAGACTGCACGCCCTTCTGTTTTTATAATGAGCTCCTACTGCCTGACATGCATCCTCTATTACAATAAGGTTATTTTTCTCTGCAATAACATTAATCTCATCCATATCCGCTATCTGGCCGTAAAGATGAACAGGTATAATAGCTTTTGTATTTTTTGTTACTGCTTTTTCCACAAGTTCCGGGTCAATGTTGTATGTATCCGGCTTGATATCTACAAAAACCGCTTTTAACCCGAGAAGCCTTATCACCTCTGCTGTTGCTGCAAATGTAAACGGAGTTGTTATAACCTCATCCCCTGTTTTAAGGCCTGCTGCCATAAGAGACATCATAAGAGCATCTGTGCCCGAACCGCATGCAATTGCATATTTCGCTGATGAATACAAAGCCATCTCTTCCTCAAAAGATGTTACTTCAGGCCCCATTATAAAACGTGTACTTTCAATCACATCTAATACTGCTCTGTTGATTTCTTTTTTAATTGATTTATACTGCTGCTTCAAATCTACCATCGGAATGCTCATGAAAACCCCTTTCATTGTAGCCGTAATTTTATATTGCTTACTTCATATTAAATTATACATTTAAATTTAACCTACAACATCTTTTTAAAAAATTTTCTCCTTTTTCAGTGCCCCTTACTCTTAAGCATAACATAGACCGTAACAAGAATTATTTTTAAATCCATCCTTAAAGACATGTTTTCAATGTAAAAAAGATCATACGTTAATTTCTGTTTTACATGTTCAATTGTCTGATCATATCCTCCCTTTATCTGAGCCCAGCCTGTTATTCCGGGCCTTACACGAAGGCGTCTTGCATACAGAGGAATTTCTTTTTTAAATTTTTCCACAAAGAACGGCCTTTCAGGCCTCGGCCCAACCCAGGACATATCTCCTTTTATAACATTCAGGAGCTGCGGAATCTCGTCAATTCTAGTACGCCTCATAATTTTTCCCACACGCGTAACTCTCTTATCATCCCACGTAGCCCACACCGGGCCTGTCATTTTTTCCGCCCCATGTACCATAGAGCGGAATTTAATCATTGTATAAACTTTCCCATTCATTCCCACGCGTTTTTGTTTATAAAAAAGCGGGCCCCTGGAATCTATCTTGATTGCAGCAGTCACTAAAAGCCATACAGGCAGAAATCCGATAAAAATCAAAAGTGAGAAAACAACGTCGCCGAACCTTTTAACTTTCCATTCCCAGGCAGGCATAATCCTCGGAAAAATTTCTATTAACGGAAAGCCGAAAACCTGATTTGTCTTTACCTGTCCTACAATAAGATCATAGAGATCCGGTACGATCTTCAATCCGACTGCTGTTCCGTCACACCGGGAAATTACCTGCTCAACATTCCTTTTTGAATACTGCGGAAGCGCAATAAGAACCTCCTGGATATCATGCTTGGGGATCAGCTTGTCCAGGTCATCAATAGTTCCCAGTACAGGTGTATTCTTATAAGCAGTTGCATTCTTTAGCTGCGGAGAGACAACAAACCCTTTTACCTGATAGCCGAGTCCCGGCGTTTTTGTAAGTTGGTTAAAAAGTCCGAAAGCCTTGCCTCTCCATCCCACAATCACGCTCTTTTTCAGGCCTATGCCGGCTTTATGCAGTTTTTTCTGAATTGTTATAAGAAAAACTCTGCCGAAACTAATACATCCTGCCATTAATGCCCAATAAGCAAAGATTGTAGCCCTGCTGATTGTCATCGGTTGTTTCAGATCACTCCTGAGGTCTACTGTCAGAATAAAAATAATAAAAATACCAATTGTTACGGTTTTCAATATTTCAATTATTTCGTCAATTCTTGACCTTAATGACCATGGTTTGTACATGCCGAAAAAAAGAAAAACAACGAACCAGTATAAAAATATTATTATGGATACTTTTGCCGTACCGAGGAAATCAGGTTCTGTAAAAAATCCCATCTGACCTCTTAATCTGCACCAGATAAAAAAGGCCGCATTAATCATTAAAAAATCCGAAACAAATATGAAAAGCTTTTCTAATTGTTTTGACATGTATATTTCTCTAATTATACACTCTTTATAATGTTATGACCTTTCAACCCTGGACCATGTCCTTGCCTGCTTTCCTGTAACCGCTTTAATAAATCCGGCAAAAAGTGCAGAATTGATAATTAAAAAATAGGCCGGATACATAAATATATTATTTAACTTTTTCCTGCTATGAGAGATTATTCCTATTAAACCGGCAAGATAAAACATTATCTGTAAAATAAATATAACTCTATAAAATGGCATGAGCAACACTAATAAATTAATTAATAAAATCAATAAAAGCATGAACGGAACAAACCATCTTATAATTTTGTGAGACCACAAACTGAATGCAATAAATCCTTTCAATGGATTAAGTAATTCCAGAATTTCCGGTATTGCATTATAATTGCCAGCTCCTATTCTTATTCTTCTAAAAAATTCATCTTTCAACGTCGGTGATGTAAACTCCCATGCTTCTGCCTCCGGTTCAAAGACAATATCCAATCCCTTTTTGATAATGTTTGCAGGTATAATAAAATCATCATTAAAAAATTTATTTTCAGGAATAGCAGAGAATAATTCCTTCCTTATGGCATATATTGACCCGTTTGCGCCTGTTACACTTTTTATTGCTCCTTCAAGCGATTTAATTCTATTTTCATAATTCCAGTATTTCACTTCTCCGTGAATATTTAGCATATTTTCTGGATTACTCAATATCAATCTTCCGCAAACACCTCCTGTTTTTTTATCCCGAAAGTGTTTTACAATCTTTCTAATTGAAGTTTTGGAATAAAGAGTATTAGCATCAGAGAAAACAATAATTTTTCCACTACCCTCCGGAATAAGCTTGTTTAGAACCCATGATTTACCATGCCGTTCTTTAAAATTAAAACAACGAATTAATGTGTTATTACAAAAATTATCCAGTATTTTTTCAGTATTGTCACTTGATCCGTCATTACCGATAATAAGCTCTATTTTATTTTTTGGATAATTAATATTTAAAAAATTAATTATCTTCTTCTCCATGATGTATTCCTCATTATAAGCTGAAACTATCATTGTTACCCTGGGTGTAAAATTTTCATCTATAACCCTGACAGCTTTTTTGAAAAATAAAATCACCTTTAAGAAGAAAGGGTATAAAAAATAACTATAAACAATTAAAAATACTAATATCCAGAAAATCATTTGCATAACATGCCCGCAATATATTTATATTCCAAAATATGCTTTAAAGAGTTCCTTTTCCGCATTATTCCAGTTATATTCTTTTTCAACTGCTTCTCTTCCAAGATCACCGAATTTTAGATTGCTTTCGTATATTTTAATAACAGCATTAATATAGCTCTCTAATACATTCGGTTTAAAAATCACACCACAATTAATTTTTGATACAACATACGCTATTGCCTCAGAACGTGGCACAACAACAGGTTTGCCTCTCGCCATATATTCAAATAATTTATTCGGTACTCCAATATCCATATTGTCATTAGAAAAATGAGGAATAATACCAATATCGGCAATATCAATAAATTTTGCTGCATCTGCAACATCAAGCCATCCTGTAAACTGAACAGCCTCTTCTATTTTTAAAAATTTAACAAGCTTCTCCAATATTTGTCTATGCGGTCCGTCGCCAATAATTATTAGCTTGAGGGATGGTATTCTGTCTTTTAATGCCGGGACTGCACGCAACGCAAGTTCCAAATTTCTCTCAGGATTTAATTTACCAAAATATACAAGATTATATGTGTTCCTATAATGTCTTTTAAAATCATTGTCCGGCTTATTATAATTAATAAACTCAAATGAAGGGACATTTGGCACAACAAATATTTTATCCGCTTCAACCCCCCTTTTAATTAACAAATTTTTATGAACATGATCAATAACAACTATTTTTTTACTCTTTTTTAGGCAGAACCGTTCTACTTTGGCAGAAATTTTCGGATTCCGTATAGTCCAGCCTGCTATTCCTGGTTTATACCACTGTTTTAAAGCAGCAGGATAATTTTCATGCAGATCAATAATAACTGGTATATTATAAATTTTACTCACATGTAATACCGAAAGAGCAAGAGGAAGATCGTGCACATGTATCACATCAGCTTTGATCTTTTGTACAGTATCGGCAATCGCATAAAGCCATACAGGATTAGGATACACCGGCAAATTAATAAAACGGTGAAAATTGCCTTTTGCAGCAGAAATATGCCTTACCCGTACCACCTCTATACCTTTTATTAATGATTTTCGTAAATTTTTAACACGATTATCACATAATAAAACAACTCTGTTGCCGGCATTAATAAGAGACAAAGCTTCTTTCTGAACTCTCATATCAGGCGGGAAATCTGACTGCAGCACCATTAATATTCTTTTCATAAACAACTGTTTTCTAATTAATTTTTATTGAGCAAACCATTATAAATTTTCAACAACTTTTTTTCTTCAATATCCCAATTATATTTGCTCTCTACAATTTTTCTTGCTTTTGCAGACATTGCGGAATATTTATCACCAGAAAACAATATCTCATTAATTGCATTGGCCGCTTCTCTTGGATCTGTTTGATCTACAACCAATCCGACACCTTCTGAAATAATTAAATTTCTCCACTCGGGAAAATCAGGAAATATAACAGGTAATCCTGCAGATAAGTACTCAAAAAGTTTGTTTGATAACATTGTATAGTTATTTAAACCTATATTTTGTACAAGGGAAATTCCAATACTTGCAGAAGCTGTGTATTGATACAAATCAGCCCACGGCACTGAATCCAGTATAAACACTCTTTGGCTCAATCCTCTGTCAGCAACATCGTTCATTAGCTTAGTTTTATATCCACCCGGCCCTATTACTACCAACACTCCTTTTTTAACATATTCGATGGCGTCCACCAATACATCAACACCTCTGGCTTTTGACACGACCCCCTGATAGAGAACTATCGGCTCTGTTTGAGGAATATCTAAAATATCATGAAATTTATTTGTTTTAATTAAGGGTTTAAGAATCTGGACATTTTTGATAATGTACGGGAATTCAGTAAAATACCTTTCTGAAAATATCTTTCCTCTTGATTCGGTAGTGAGAATATTAGAATCTGTCATCCCTGCCAGAAATTTTTCTATTTTGAACCATATTCTTTTTGTAAATCTGCCGTGTTTTACCATATCAATATACAACTCATGAGAATCGTACACCAAAGGTTTTCCATGTATTACAGAAAGCAAAAATCCGATAGGAAGGGTTTCAAGATCATGAGCATGAAAAAGAGAATATTTTTCTTTCCCTGCTTTAAAAATAACCCGTGCGGCAAACTCCAAATATTTTAAAAAGAAAAATATGTTTGTTTTGGGAAGGATATATCTTAATTTTACGGAAATCCGGAAAATGCGATACCCGTCTTTTTTTTCATACTTAACAGTATCTTTATTTTTCAAAGCAAATACATCCAGATCGTAGCCTGATTTCACTAGAGTATTCGCCTCTCTTGTTACTCTGGCATCATTTAAAAATTCTGTCATTATAATCATGCATATCTTCATAGAAACCTGCTTTTACAAGATATCAATGTTCCGCCAAACCTGATTTTATCTTTTTATACAATTTTTTTATATACATCAATTCTTCAACTTTAAAAAATTTAAATACTATCAGAAACACCGGAAACAAAAGAACAAGACAAATCTTAATAAAAATATTGAGAAGCATATTATTACATGTAACAATATACGGAATAGTCACAAAAACTACGAATAATAAAAATATTTTAATGATTCTATTAATTTCATACGGCACAGAATAATAATGATTTGATATTTTAGCAGCCGTACCCGCCATTACAACAAATGAAATCAAGGTTGCGGCGCTTGCTCCCAATATACCGAACCTCGGTATTAAAATTACATTTAATCCTATATTTAAGGCAGCGGCAATTGAAACTGCGAGAGACTGGTAGTATGTTTTCTTTTTAATATTTAACCCTATTGCAGTAAAATAGTAAACACCATAAAAAATAAATGCCAGGGAAATAAAAGGAATTATTTTAAATCCCGGAATGTATTTTTCGGAGGCGAATACAACTATTATCTCTTTTGCAAAAAGGCCTAACAGCAAAGCCATATAAGATAAAAAGAGAAAAAAGTAAGTAAAATTTTTTGCAAAAATTTCTTTTGCATTTCTTTCTTTAGCAATATTAAACATAGCTGAAGGCCATGCTTTTTGAAATGCCGACACCATCATCCCTATAATCATACCAAATTTGTATGCAAGCGAGTAATATCCTACCTGATCAAGCCCTGTATAATATTTTAATAAATATCTGTCCGACATAGTTAATATTAACATAGCAATACTTGCCGGAATTAATGGCAGGCCGTATTCCAGCATCTCTTTTAACTCTGTAAAAGAAAATTTCAATCTCAGACTGTCACTTAAAATAATGGTATATACTATGGTAAAAATTCCCGAAACAATACATTCCGAAACAAGAATGCCGTATATCCCTTTTTTCAAAAAAACAACAAATAATATATTCAATAACATCTGAAGTACAAACTTTATAACAAGTATTACTCCGAATTTTAACGAATTGTTTTCTATTCTTAACTTAGCAAGAGGAACAACGCCAAACACATTAAAAAATGCACTAATAATAACAATCCTGAGTAATAAAGTTTGACCCGGGGTTCGAAATATCAGCATGGATATTGAATCGGCCTTTAGAAAGATAACGGTTAAAAACAATAATGAACTTACCAGTAAGAAATAAAATGCTGTGCTGTACACAAGTTTTTTATCTGTGTTTTGATTATAAATAACTGACTTGAAAATTGCAGAACCAATTCCGAATTGAACTATGATAAAGATGAGATTGAAAAGTATAAGGAGGAGCTGGAGCGTTCCGTATTCATCCGGCAGCAGGAATCTTGCATACACAGGTATTAATAAAAAACCGATTAATCTGTTTGCAATATCAGACGCTCCGTAAATAAATGAATGCTTCAACAAGGATTTTTGAAGATAAGCCATATTTCCCTGATAAGATTAAATTTATTTAATTAAATCCAACTTCTTAAGCTGCGTTTCCACTTGGGAAAAAACCTGTTCCGTACTGATTGAATAAAGACACTCGTACTGTTCTCCCGGGCAATCCCGGGTTTTATAGAACCTTAAACAGGGCCTGCACTTGATTGCCGGATTGTAAACATTGACAACATTTTTCCCGACTGCACCATTTCTTTTAAAATCACTACCACCCCAGATTGATACAATGGGAATATTCAGCAAATCTGCCAAATGCATAATCCCCGAATCATTTGTGATTAACAATTTAGATTTCGACAATACGCTTATTACACAATTAAAATCTTTTTCCCTTAATACCGGAAATGCCGTCTCCTTAATTCTTTTATATATTTCTGCCTCATCAGGCCCGATAATAAAAAAGGGTAAGATTCCAATCTTTATAATTTTATCAGCAACTTCTAAAAAGGATTCCAGAGGCCATCTTTTATAATCAGCGTTATGTTTGCTTCCCGGATGTATGGCCACAAGATTCCTGTCTGAGGATATACTGTGTTCATTAAAAAATTTCTTTATACAAGTTGTATTTATATAATCAATTTTCGGATATTCCCTGATTTTCTCTCCGTGTATTGGCAGTGTATCAAACAGGTTTAAATTCTGATCAACATCATGTAGATCTTCATTAAGAGTTACAGTAATCAGTCCATGCATAAACATTTTAAAAAAGGGATGCGCATTAGAATAATCGTGTGAAATAATTTTATTTATTCCGGCAAATAAGGGTACAAGTTCAATATCCAGCTTACGTGTAGGAAATGCAATTATAGATAAATAATATTTTCTGTTTCTCAAATACTTCATCTTATGTATGACTCGAAAATTTGCAAAAATATAAACATTGTCTACATCTGTTAATTTTTCCAGGATTTTTCCGGATGCACTATTTGTTACCAGCACATCTATCGAACAAGCCGGTAAATTTTTTTTAATAGTTAAAATAAGGGGTACAGCCATTATACTGTTACCAATACCAGATCCTGAAATGATTAAAATCCTGGAGTTAGATAATTTATTAATATCAATATTAGAAACATCTCTTTTAAGTTTCAGCAGGAAATAGACCGGAACTAAAAATAAATATTTTAATATGTAAACAATACGGTTAACCATGGTCAGATTCTTGTCTTTTTTTCTCTTGTCTGTACATCACTTCCACAAGCCCGATAAGAACAGCCCATAAGACATTAAATCTATAATATATTATACATGTATTGCTTAAAGCAACAATCAATAATCCGGAAAAAGCGGCAATTATTGCACCTGCAATCTGCCGTACATCGCTGTTTAAACTTGTATGAAAAAGATAAAATGCTTTTTTAAAGAACACTGCATATATGCTGATAAAAATAAAGAGCCCTACAACGCCTGTTTTCCATAAAATGAAAATATATGAATTATCAATATGATTTTCCGGCATATGTGACAGAATAACCGGGGAAATCCAGCTGCCCAAACCTGTTCCCAAAAATATATTTTCTCTCCATTGTACCAAGGCATGATTAATTTCCGCCAATCGTATTGAAAGAGAAACGTCCTTTGATAAATCCAAAAGTGTGTTTGCTCTTGTTATCAGTGTTAATAGCGAAGAACCCATGAACAGCTTATCAATGACAACTAATATAAAAGCAGCGAGAGAAATTGCGATAAAAAGATACAAAACAAACTTCATTAAATTATGAACCGTCACTCCATGTTCAACAAATGATAAAAACCATAAAATAATTAAAGAAATTAATATGCCCACCCAGAGGCCTCTTTGCTGAGAAAAGAAAACCATTAAGAAAAGAGGAATAAGAAAAATTGAAACTAATAAAACAACTTTTTTCTGTTTCTTAAAAAAATAATAACTCATTAAAAATGGTATTGTTATCTGTGCTATATGGGGTTGTTGCGTTGAAACCCGTTTAAGTAGTAACCCTCCACTTAATCCTGACTCTCTTACTGCTATATAAATATACTCAAAAGAAACAATAACAGAAATCATTATTAAAACTGCTATTATCTGTTTAATTGAATTAATAGATTTAAAAGACCTGGAAATTATAAAATACATTAAATAAAAACCAAAGAAATACAGCTCTGAAATTATGTAAACTTGTTTTCCTCCGTTCTTCAAGCCCAGGAGCGCAGCCACTACAACCCATATAAAAAATATTATAAATAATTTATCAAGGCCTGATAATGATGTTTTTGATATATTATCTGAAGATATTTTGTCAGCCATTAAATAAAATATCAGTATTAATAAAAAAATGGCGAGCAACTGTAAAGACACAGGCGCTAATATATATGGGTATTTTTCGAATGACGGTTGATTGGGGAAAAGTACTAAATACGTCAAAAATATAAAAAGCGTCCGTTTAATTGAAAACAGTGACCACAAACTCATTAAAAGAAAAACCAGAAACACAAGCAAATATACCGGTTTTTGAAAATATGCAGCAAGGCCTAAAATCACTATCTCAAAGATTATAAAAACAAAGTTAAAATACTTCTTGTCAGGAAAAATTACTCTATAATTGCCTAAGGGTAAATCCATTTATTTTTTAGTCCGGTTAAATAGCCCAATAAAATCATTACTAATGATATGAATAATTTCCTTCTCTTTTTTAAAATCCATTGCCGGCGAATTCTTTACTTGTTCAACATATTCAATAAAAAGAACGTAAATGCAGCTTAGCAAACAGCTAAGAAAAGAAAAAAACATTACAAATACTGCTCTTTTGGGTTTTGAGCGTTTAATAGGAATTACAGCTCTGTCAAGAACCTGGACAGTGGGAGTATTTTTCGCTTCCTGTATTTTTGCCTGTTCATACTGGGGCAGTAAAAATTCCTGGATCTTTTCCTGAATTTTAACTGATCTGTATAACCTGGCATAGTTTAATGCAAGATCAGGCAGCTTTTGCAAAGGCAGAAAAACATCATCCCTTTTAACAGAAGAACCATCTGAACCCGTATTTATATCGTTAAATTTATTTTTTAGTGCTGCAATTTCATTTTTCAGCCTTATAATTTCCGTGTGAGAAGAACCCATATATTTCTGCATTACATTAAGCTCAACTTCTTTAGCAACAATCTGGCCTTCAATGTCCGAGACTGCAGCAATCGTTGCAGTAATTTGTTCGGGCAGGGCTATTGCACCTTGCTCTTCCTGATAGGTTTTTAATTCCTGCTCTGCTTTTGTCAAATCAGAAAGATTCTGAAAATATCTTTTTTCAATAAAAATTCTTGTGTTTCTTGCACTCTCAGCTTTTAAGACTTTATTTAAACTATCTAATTTTTGTATTAAAAAAGTATTCATGTCTCTTGCGAGAATTCTTGCTTCCTGATCCTTTGATGATGAGGCAAAAAAGGGTGTGCTCGCTTCAACTGCGAGAGATATCGTACCTTCTTCATTCACGTTTACTTTAACATGTTTTCGAAGCTCCTTTATAGTTTCTTCCATATTTTTTTCTTTATACAAAATCATTAAATCAAATTTTTGAGCGACTGATTCCATTAATGTTCTACTGTCAAAGATTGCCAGCACCCTGGAAGTTCCTTCTGAGAGCCCTGTTAAACCGAGAGAACCAAAAGGCAGGCTATTCAGCAGATTTGAGAATCCCAGGCCCTGAGTCTCTTCCTGCGGCGGCATAATAACACTTTTTGACGTATACCATCTTGGAACGACAAGACTAACCGCTGCTGCTGCAACCGCAACGACCAATGCATTAATTATTATAAATTTACGCCATTTAATAAATATATATAAATAATCAACTGATCTTTTACGATCATTCATAAAATTATCCTCATGTATTATTTATCGAAAAAGCCTGCAGCTTTTGCTGCTAAAATTAAAGATGTTAAGGTCGGAATCAAACGCAAAAGTACATCTAATCTCAATCTTATATTTTCCTGCATATGTATAACATCGCCAGGATATACCGGCGTATCAGGCCCTTTTTCTCTCTTTCCGGTTAATGTATGATACACACTAATACCATTAATTTTACCTGATCTGTAATCACCGCCTGCCATACCTGCATACTCCCTCGCAGTTAAATCAGCAACATACGGGTATGCACCAGGGTTTCTGACTGCACCTTTAACATAAACATATTCTGAAGGAAGAACTATCCTGTCCCCCGGTTTTAGAATAAATTGTTCTCCGTCCGTTGTGGAACGTTTAAAAGGCCTAAAGACATGAAACTTGCAATTTTTATCCTGATTTGAATTTTTTCTATAAACCATTATGAAAGATGGTGCAGATGTACTTTTTAAAGCCCCTATTTTTACAAGAAATGTGCTTATATCTTCATCCCTTGGCAAAGCATACATACCTGCATGAATAAAATTGCCTTCAACTGTAATAATGCGGCTGCTTAACGCAACCGTAGGCACATAAATAACATCCCCGCCTTCTACAACCGGATTTTGTGAAAGATCGCCGAATTTTTCATAGGCCAAAACATCAAGAGTATCTATCGTCTGCGAAACGATATGTTTTAATATAACACTATTATACCACGCATTACTTGATATACCTCCTGCTCTGTCAATCATATCTGTAACTCTGTCAATAGCTCTTCCGGTATAAGTACCCGGATATTTCACTTCTCCAACTACATGAACACGAAACAGGCGTAATGACAAAAGAGAAATTGAATAAGCGCTGTTTTTATAAGCTTTTTTCACCTTTTCTTTAATTGTTTCTTTTACCTGAGTAAGTGTCTGCCCTGAAACTTTAATCTCTTCAACTCCCGGAATGAAAAGATATCCTTCAGGTGTTACTTCAATGGGGACCTGCTCCTGGCCTGAGCCTCTCAACACAAACAAGAACTGATCTCCCGGGCCGACAATATACAAATCCGGATCCACAGGTTTTTCAAGAGCCTGCACACTAAGGCTTTGAACATACTGAGCATTCTGCTGCTGTTTTTGCTGTAAGTAATCAACCCGCGGGACATCTTGTTTATCAAATATCTTGGAAAAATCAATTGACATTGGTACTGATTTTTGTTTTATATCTTTACTATTTTCATCTTCCTGAATCTGAGCATAACCTATCCCAGCCAAAATTAATAACAGTATTATGACATATAATTTCCGCATTTATACTACTCCATAAATAAAATTATTTAAACATCATTAATTGTCTGGTGAAGATACAAACAAATCTAATCATCCCTTTGCAACCATTTTTACTTTACAAGGTTATTAACCGGAAAATTTGAATTTATTTTATTTAGAATATTATTTCACGAATCATGCTTTGACTATTTTATCTTTTCCATCAACAGAACTCTTTGTTGCATTTCTCGTGTCAATAACCAAATCTGAATTCTTTACAATAAAATCATAATCAAAAGAAGAGTGTGCCGTAGCAATTAAAACCGCATCATAGGACGAAAGGGCCTCCTTTGTAAGCTCAACACTCTCTTTATTAAAATCATATTTTCTGACTTTGGGCAGCACAGGAATATATGGATCACTATAATCGACCTGTGCACCTTTATCCTGCAGTATTTCCATCAGTTTAAGAGAAGGGCTTTCACGCAGGTCATCAATATCCTTTTTATATGCAGCACCCAATATGAGTATTGACGACCCTTTCAGGCTCTTCTGCCTTGTATTAAGAGCATCCATTATTTTCTGCACGACAAAATACGGCATATCAGTATTAATTTCACCGGCAAGTTCTATGAACCTTGTAGGCATATCAAACTCTTTGGCTTTATAAGTCAGATAAAATGGGTCAATGGGTATGCAATGCCCGCCAAGACCAGGCCCCGGGTAAAAGGGCATAAACCCGAAAGGTTTTGTGGACGCTGCTTCAATAACTTCCCACACATCTATTCCCATCCTGTCAAAAATTAATTTCATCTCATTTACAAGAGCTATATTAACACTGCGGAATATATTTTCCAGAAGTTTTGTTGCCTCTGCAGTCTGGCTTGTAGATACAGGCACAGTCTTAATAATTACCTGATCGTAAAGAGCTGTTGCATATTTCCTGCTTAAAGGATCGTTAGCCCCTACAACCTTAGGTATTGTTTTTGTCGTATATGTAGGATTATTGGGATCTTCCCTTTCAGGAGAGAAAGCCAGATAAAAATCATCCGGATATTTTAATCCGGACTCTTCAAGAACCGGC
>JAGGVB010000189.1 GCA_021158245.1 bacterium
AAAGCTATTTCTTCACTTTTTTATACTGAATACTTTTCAAATAGTCCAGTCCCTTGTCCCGTAGGGACAACATATTTATAGCAAAATGACAAAAAAACCAAAGTCCCGTTAGGGACGAAATATTCTTCTCCTCTTTGAGAAAGGTATAGTTTTTTAAAATATTATATTGGGATAGAGCCCCATTGGTTAGGAAATACAAAAAAGGGGCTGTATCAAAAGTCGATTTAAAGTCATTACGAGGAGCAAAGCGACATGGCAATCTCAGGAATTGAGCACGAGTTGAAGAGATTGCTTCGCAAAAAGACGCTCGCAATGACAGATGGAGAGGTTTCCTGCGTTTTATCAAGGCCTCAGAGGCCTCGGAGACCTCAGAGGCCTGCAACATAGCTTCAGCCGGAATGACAATGGCAAAAGAAATGAAAATTGCAGGAGGCCATATTTTTTATAGAGAATCGGGAGCCAACAAAACCAAAAAACACCGGCTGTCGAGGGCGAACGACCGTTCATCGCATTTTCGGGGGTGCCAGAATTGCGAAAAAAAATCTTGACATTTGATATGTGATTTGATATATTCTAAACATAGATATGGAAAAAGGAGATTGCCTATAATCGTTCGTTAAAGGTTTGATGGATAAGTAGTTTTGCATTTTTGTTATTAATTGCATGAGGTTGGTATATCCATTTCATCTTGACGGGCGTTTTTTGTTTTAAAACCGAGTCCGGGGTGGAATTATCAGCTTCTGCTTAAAACCCCGAGAATTCGGTTTTATATTTTATGGAGGTTAGACAATGAGAAAGATTTTCGTAACTCTGCTTGTGACAATTCTTATTCTTACTGTTACAGCAAATCTTTTTGCAGTAAGCCAGGCCGCAGTTCTGTTTCTGCTGATTTCACCGGGAGCAAGAGCCGCTGGTATGGGAGAGGCATTTGTAGCACTGTCCGATGATGCATCCGCTGTATTCTGGAATCCTGCAGGCCTTGCCTTTCAGCAGGGGCGGGAAATTACTTTAATGCATTCAAACTGGCTTCCGCAGCTTGTTTCGGATATGTCTTATGAATTTGTTGCATATAAACAGTATGTTCCGAATCTCGGAGGCACAGTCGGCGGGAGTGTTACATTCCTGAATATGGGCGAACAGACCCATACAGGAGAACAATTAGACGACAGCGGTAATCCTATTATTCTTGGTAAATTTCAAAGCTGGGATATGGCTGTTACACTCTCCTATGCAACGAAGTTAAGCGAAACTTTTGGTTTTGGCGTTAATGCAAGATATATTTACAGCCACCTTTCTCCTGTAGGTGCAGGTGCTGAACAGGGCCAGGGAGTAGCTTCGTCTTTTGCAATTGATCTTGGCATCCTTTACAAAACACCGTTCTTCCCGGGTTTATCAATCGGAGCGGATATCTCTAATATGGGTCCGAAAATTACGTATGTGGATGCTGCACAAGCTGATCCTCTGCCTACAAATTTGAAATTGGGTATAGCTTACAAAGTCCTTGATACGGAATTTAACAAGCTTACCATTTGTATGGATACAAATAAACTCCTTGTTGTAAGAAATGAAAACGGTACTGATCCTTTTTACAAAGCAATTTTTACAGCATGGTCAAGCGAACCTTTCTCAACACAGATGCGTGAACTTGTAAGTTCTATTGGTGTGGAGTATGTTTACAACAAGATGATATTCCTGCGTACAGGTTACTACTATGATGAAGAGGGCAATGTAAAATATCCGTCATTCGGTGCGGGGCTTCAATACTCAAACTTTCGTTTTGATTTCGGATATGTAGCTGCTGAACAGGGCCATCCTCTCTCAGACACAATGAGGTTTTCTTTAACAGCCACTTTTTAAATACAATTGATAGTGTGATATTGAAACATCCCTTTTAATTATGCCGGGGGCTGTTAATTAACATGATGTTAATAGAAATACCCCACATTTTTTGTGGGGTATTTTCTAAAGAAGCTGCGGAGCTCTTATGAAAAGGATATTTTTAATCCAGATTTTCCTGTCTGCCACACTTTTTCTGTCTGCACAGACAAGCAGGCATATATTCAGATCATTTGCAAAATCAGAGTTTTTCTCTAAGCGGAACCTTGTCTCAGGCGCGAAGTACAAATGGGACGGGAAATCTTTGCTTGAGAATCGGAGCGGATATTCAGGAACCGATACTATAAGAGTACTTGCACTGCGTGTTTCATTTACAAAAGATATTGACCCTCTTACAACAGGGAACGGTACTTTTGACAATTCGGCATCAGATAACCCTGTTATTGACCCGCCCCCTCATAATAAACGATATTTTGAAAGCCAGCTTGAAGCATTAAAAAATTATTTTTATAAAGTGTCAAATGGAAAACTTGTAATTATTCCCCGTGTGAGCGATGAAGTAATTGAACTTCCGGATTCAATGTCAGTTTATGCCACAGCTCCTACGGATACAGGGCTTGTCAGGCTGTTTACAGATGCAATTTCAGGAGGGGACAAATCGGGTTGTATTTTTTCTGATTTTGACGTATATGTAATATTCCATGCAGGAGTAGGCAGAGATGTGCAGCTTCCCTATGATCCCACGCCCAATGACATATCCTCAGCGTTTGTCTCATACGATGATTTAAAAAGAATAAACAGCGGTTCACATGCAGATTATGAAGGTATCAGCGTAGAGAACGGAAGTTTTTTTGTAAAGGAAGGAATAATTCTGCCTGAGACAGAGAGCCAGGAGGGATATCAGATAGGGCTTCTCGGCACATCCGCAATTATGTTCGGATTTCAAATAGGGATGCCTGCTCTCTGGAATACAAAAACACAGCATTCCGGTATAGGCAGGTGGGGGCTGATGGATCAGGGGTCAGGCAATTTTTCAGGGCTTCTTCCTGCAGAACCCTGTGCATGGACAAAAATTTTTATGGGATGGGAAGAGCCGGTACTTGTAAATCCGGACACTACAATTGAAGTTGCCGCACCATCTGTAAAAGACAAGAATAGAATCTACAAAGTTCCAATAAATGATCATGAATATTTTCTGATTGAAAACAGAGAGAGTGATGTTAACCGCGACAGTGTTGCTGTGGGGAAAAACGACAGAGGCGGCATAGTGGTTTTCAACAGCAACGGAACAGTAGGGTTTACAGGAGAGAACGGAGTCATAGTTTCTGCTGATGAGTACGATTTTGACCTGCCCGGTTCCGGCATTCTGATATGGCATATTGATGAAGATGTAATAAAAGATAAAATTGCAGATAATGAAATAAACATAGATAAAAACCACAGAGGTGTTGATCTTGAGGAAGCTGACGGAGCCCAGGATATAGGAGAGGGTTACGGATTAATTTCAGGCGGAGCAGGTTCTGAATATGGTGTTCTTCATGATGCATGGTATGAAGATAATAAGATAAACAAACTTGTAAATAAAAAAGATATTGTTGAATTTACTCCGGAATCATACCCTTCCACAGATAGTTATGACCGCGGTAACACACATTTGATTTTCAATGGTTTCTCAAAACGTGATACTGTTATGCAGTGCACAATAAGATCGGATTTTCTGCAGAAAGGTTTCCCTGTAAGATTCGGGAATGCGTATGACCCTATGGGAATTATAGCATCAGATTTAAATAATGACGGGCGCAAAGAAATTTTTATCCCCGAAAAACAGGGGAAGGTTTTCTGCTGGAATCCTGACGGGTCTCCTGCATCTTCAAATATGGTAACAATTGAGCAGGATAAACTGAACGGTGAAAAAGAAGAAATTCATGTTCCGTGCTGTATTGATTACAAAAAGGAATTTACATCCATGCCTGTGGTTTTTCCCGGGCACGATTCCGTACCTTCCCTTTTGATTGCAAGTACAAAAGACGGCAGTGTGACCGGATGGAGTTCGGCCGATGAAGACAGGAACGGTCTTTTTGATGAAGTCTTTACGTTGCAGACAGAGGATAATATTATCTTGCTTGCGGTTATCAATAATGAGATATTTGCCGGTACGGATAACGGGACTGTTTATACAATATCCCGCACAGGAGAAATAATAAAGCAAGTGAATTTTGGAGATTCTCCTGTTGCTGCAGTGGGCAAGTTCGGTGGAACATCGGTTTTTGTCCTTTTACGGAATGGGAATCTGTCATTTGCAGACAAAGACTTGGCAGTTTCGGATAATTACATTACCGGAGACAATGCATTATCAGGAGCTGCGTTCTGCCCTTCAAACGGAACAGGCGGATTTGTTGCAGTTACAGGCGGTTCAGGAATAATGACATTATCGGCAAAAGGTGAAGTAAAAGGGTCTGCCGAAAGAGAGAGGGTAGGGCCGGGCCTTACAGCACCTGCTCTTGCAGACATGGACGGTGACGGAATGACAGATCTTTTTATAACCGGAGGCAGCAATGTATGGGGAATGAATGAAAATTGTGCATTTACCGATTATTTTCCGCTGTCAATCAATGATGATAATAAATTTTTATCATCTCCTGTAATCGGAGATGTTGATAATGACGACAGGCCTGATATTGTGGCTGCCACATCAGGGGGCATTGTGGAAGCATGGTCATTTGACGGAGCAGAGGAAAAAGGCTTTCCTTTAACAACAGGCTCTTCAAAACCGTTTACTCCTGTTCTTACGGATTTAGACGGAGACGGTGATGTGGAATTAATCGCCCTGTCAGACAGAGGATGGGTTTTTGCGTGGGATCTGGATACTGCCTGGAATGAAAAGATGTTCCCATGGCCTGAAAAATTTCATGATTCTTCCCATACGTCAAATTTGACAGCAGAAATTAAAGGTGTCGAACCTTCGGATGAGATAATGGTTGTCAAATCGGTATATAATTATCCTAATCCTGTTGAGGGGAAATCAACTGTTATAAGATATAAACTGGAATGTAGCGCAGATGTAAATATAGAAATAATTGACCTTAACGGGAACCTGATAGACAGGTTTGCAGGGCCGGGTAATGCATTTATGAACAATGAGGTTGTGTGGAATGTTGAAAATGTCAGCAGCGGAATCTATTTCTGCAGGGTTTATGCAAAGAGTGATAAAGGCGAAAAAAGGGTTACCATTTCAATTGCGGTTGCAAAGTAAAATAGCTGTATTTTGCTTTTTACTGGTTGTAACGAGAGGTGCTCTTTTTAGTCAGGATGCGGCTTATAATCATCCTGAGCTTAAGTGGCAGACTATAGAGACAGAACATTTTGCAGTGCACTTTCATCAGGGAGAATTGAGGACAGCAGAGCAGGTTGCCAAAATCGCAGAGGATGTTTATAAACCGATTTCAAGCCTTTACAATTACGAACCTGATACAAAAGTACATTTTATAATAAAAGACTATGACGATAATTCCAACGGAGCGTCATATTACTATGACAACAAAATAGAGATATGGGCTCCTCCTATGGATTTTCATCTGCGCGGGACACACAACTGGCTGCGGGATGTTGTAACTCATGAATTCACACACATAATTTCTCTAGGAGCTGCACGCAAGTTTACAAGGCGCATTCCTGCAGTATATTTTCAGTGGATAGGATATGAAAAGGAAAAACGCAAGGATGTTATTCACGGTTACCCCAACAGAATAGTCTCCTTCCCATTTTCAGGTACAATTGTACCCATGTGGTTTGCAGAAGGCATGGCCCAGTATCAGCGTATGGGGCTTGGAAATGACTGGTGGGACAGTTTTCGTGATATGGTTTTAAGAAGCGCGGTCTTAAACCGTGAGATGCTTTCCATTTCAGAGATGGATGTGTTCGGATCATCAAGTATCAGAAATGAAAGAGTGTACAATCAGGGGCTCGCACTTACAATTTACATCTCAAAGAAATATGGCGAAGATAAAGTTGCTGATCTTGCAAGAGCAATGAGCAGCACTGCAAGACTGGATTTTTCTTCAGCTGTAAAAAAAGTGCTTGGAAAAACAGACATGCAGCTCTATGCTGAATGGAAAATGTGGCTTGAAAAAGAGTATTTAAAAGGTACGGAAAAAATTAAAAGCAATATTCGGCAGGGTAATGCCCTGTTCACAAAAGGGAGCGGTAATTTTAATCCTGTGTTTGATCCTGAAGGCAGACGTATAGCCTTTCTTTCCAATCACGGCAGCGGATATTTTTCCCGTCTTGACCTTATTGTCTATGATATGAATACAGATAAGTCAAAGATTGTATCACACAGTGTTGACATGCCTGCATCATGGTCTCCTGACGGAAAGAAGATTGTGTTCGGCAAAAGGCACAGAATAAAACACGGATCCCTTGT
>JAGGVB010000190.1 GCA_021158245.1 bacterium
ACTCAGGCATCATACAACATGATTATAGCTGTTAAGCCCGATGATGAGAACTTTGTTATAATCGGCGCTACAAACCTGTACAGATCAACCGACGGATTTTCTACTCCTCTTGACAAATACAACACAACTGACAAAATTGCGTGGATAGGTGGTTACTTTTATAATGACGACTATTTCATGTATCCCAATCTTCACCCAGACCAGCATTCTATTGCATTCTCTCCTTCTGATCCGGACGCAATGTGGGTAGGCAGCGACGGCGGCCTTAGTTTTACAAACGATATTACAAAAACGAATTATGACGAGGCCTTCCCGTGGGTAAGTAAAAATAACAGTTACATTACTACACAATTTTATACAATTGCAATACCGCGAAAAGGCGGAAACTTTCATATTCTTGGAGGATGCCAGGACAACGGTTCCCCGAGTTTTAAATTCAACTCAACCCCTGCAGCCACTTCCACAGATGTGAGTTCCGGAGATGGTGGCTACTGCTTTCTCGGTACAGATTATTACTACACTTCATCCCAAAATGGTGATATTATAAGAGCCAATTATAATGCATACGGAGATCCTAATTCTGCCTATACAATGCCTTCAGGTACAAAATGGAGCGATATTACACCAATTGATGCTGAAGGGCAAAAATTTATCAATCCTTTTGCAATTGACCCGAACAATGAAGACATTATGTTCTACCCTGCTGATTCATCAATGTGGAGAAATGACAGCTTGTCATCAATACCAAATTGGCTTAATGAAGGTACAGCAGTGGGCTGGACAGAACTTACTGACCTTGCAGCTCCGTCAGGATACGGATTTTCAGCAATGGCTTTTACAAATTTATCTCCGAAACATAGAATTTACTATGCTGCTTCCTCTAATAATGGTGTTCCAAAACTATTCAGGCTGGATGATGCGGAGACTTCCGAGTCCGGTGCTGTTGATATTTCAATTGCAGCAGCAGCCTCCGGAGCTTATATTCATAACATTGCTGTAAATCCTGATAATGGCAATGAACTCCTCGTACTTATGTCTAATTATGATATTACAGGGCTCTATCATTCTACAGACGGAGGCTCTCACTTTACTTCAGTAGAGGGGAATCTTACCGGAAACACTACTAATCCCGGGCCTTCTCTGCGTTCTGCAACTATTCTGCCCCAGTCGTCAGGAGGTCCCATATACTTTGTAGGCACAAGTACAGGAATATACTCCACACAAAATCTAAATGGAATTTACACTGTATGGGCACTTGAAGGCAGTAATACAATAGGTAATACTGTTGTAGAAGCTGTAACTTCGAGAAACAGTGACGGCAGAGTAGTTATAGGCACTCACGGAAGAGGAGTTTTTGTTGCGGATATAGGAGGAACTCCTGTTGCAGAAAGAGATAATCCTTTTATACCGAGAGAGCCCTATCTCAGCCAGAATTATCCGAATCCGTTTAATCCGTATACAACCATATCTTTCTCTCTTCCGAAAAAAGAAAGAGTTGAACTGTACATTACAAATATAAAGGGCAGACGAGTTAAAACTCTTGTAAACACTTATCAGCAGGCCGGAAAACACAGCATTAAATTTGACGGATCAGATTTTGCAAGCGGTGTATATCTATACACATTGAAGACTTCGGATAAAACTATAACAAGGAGATTAGCACTTATTAAGTAATCGAGACAAACAAACCGCAGAATCGATAATTTTGTACCTTTATTGATTTTACCGGTTCTGCAGTTTTGATAATTAAAATTGTAAATGAAATGCCCAATTCAAAAGCAAGAAATCATTTATAAAACCAATTGGTTCGTTCGGAAATTTCAGTTTCTTTAAATTATGGTGAAACCCTAATTTCAATATTCATAAATTAATCTAAAATCTTTACTCAGAGTTCCTTGTTATTAAACCAAAAAGCTAAAAAATGATAATCTATATAAAAATTAGATATAAATAATAGATGAAATATGAAAATTGATGAACTGAACAAAAAAATAAAAAAATGTAATAAATGCAGGTTATCTGAGACCAGAATAAACGCTCTCTGTGGTGAGGGAAACTTGAATACCAAACTTATGCTGATTGCTCAAGCACCTGGAGAGAAAGAAGATAAAGAAGGAAAGATGTTCATTGGGCCTTCCGGAAAAGTATTGGATGAATTATTGAGATTGGCTGATATAAGCAGAAAAAAAATTTATATGACGAATTTGCTTAAATGTATGCTCCCAAAATGCAGGAAACCAAAGCAGGATGAGATTGAAATTTGCGGCCAGTACTTAAACAAAGAGATTAAATTAATAAATCCAAAAATATTAGTCCCCTTAGGTTATTATGCAACCAAATACACCTTTAATGAATACGGCATTCCATTACCGCCCAGAATAGAGTTCCCCTTAGTTTGCAGTAAACTTTTTTTAACTGGAGACAAAAAAATATTCCCTCTGCCTCATCCTGCCGCACTTCTTTATAACCCCTCTCTTAAGGAAGAAATGACAAAAAGTTACAGAAAGATGAGTGTATTGCTTGAAGATTGTAAATGGTATCCGGCATGTCCAATGAAACGATTTTATGAAGAAGGAAAATTAGATAAAAAGTGGATAGAATTATATTGTAAAGGAGACTGGGAGAGCTGTATTCGCTATCAAATGGAAGAGAGAGGTGAATCAAATCCGGATTGGATGATTCCCGATGGAAGCATAGATGAAGGATTGCATAAATTGAAAGCTATAGGTTGATTAATATGAATTCCAAAATTTTGATTTTAATCAGTGTCCTGGCCTCAATAGGTGCAGCAAGTTTGCTATTAATTTCAAATACTTTTGTTTTTTCTGCACCTGAAACTGAAAAGCCAGGGATAACCTTAATTTCTGTTTATGATAACTATCAACTGAAACCAGAATTAAGAACTGCATGGGGTTTTTCTACCATAATAAAAACTTCTAAAGAAATAATACTGTTTGATACTGGTGGAGATTCAAAAATCTTACTTTTCAATATGCAAAAGATGGGTATTGATGCTAAATCAATTAATAAAATAGTTATTTCCCATATTCATGGAGACCATGTAGGAGGATTAGCAGATTTTTTAGAGAAGAATAATAATATTACTGTTTTCATCCCAAGTTCCTTTCCCAATTCCATTAAAGATATGATAACTAAAAAAGGAGCCATGTTTGTTGAGGTTTCCGAGCCTATAAAAATTTCTGATTTTAGTTATACCACAGGAGAGTTGGGAACTTGGATAAAAGAGCAATCTTTGATTATTGATTCAAAAAAGGGATTAATAGTTGTTACAGGATGTGCCCATCCTGGAATTGTAAATATTGTTGAGAAAGTCAAAAAATTGATGAAAAAAAATAAAGTATATTTGGTTGTGGGCGGTTTTCATCATCCTTCTATTGCTTGTGTTGAAAAATTTAGAGAAATTGGAGTGGAAAAAGTTGCACCATCTCACTGCACGGGTGATTTAGTTAGAGAAGCATTTGCAAAGCAATACAAAGAAAATTTTATAGAGTATGGTGTAGGAAAAACAATCAAAATTAAATAAAAAGAAGGGATCCAATAAAATTATTAAAATTGGAGCAGATAAGGGATGGTACTGGAAAGTGTATGTATGTTGAAATGCCTAACAACTCTTGCACGTACCATTAATCCAAACATAAGGAATAAAACCCATGGAAATAACAGATGAACAATTAAGTGAAATTGCTCAGGATATTGAATCCGGTATGAAAGTTTTTATCAATCGCAAAGATTTAAAAATTAAAACAATTCTTGACTATGATGATTTTTATGGTGATAGTGAATTCTGGGAAAAAGAAGAAGCAAAAATAGAAAATGAGTGGACTGATTATGCGGTAATAACAAAAATGGACTCCAGTGAAGCATACAGGATTATGGAAGACTTTGTTGATGAGATTGATGACAAGGGGCTGCAGGAAAATTTAATAAAAATTTTGGACAGAAAAAGCCCTTTTGCAAATTTTAAAGCAGAGATTGACACTTCTCAATTTCGTGACAAATGGTTTGAATTTAAGCATAAAAAATATAAAAAATACGTAAGGGATTTGTTAGAGATAGAAAATTTTGACATTGAATAATTAACACCAAGAGTAAAACATGAATAAAACACATAACAACATTTTCAACACCCATGAGAACACATATCATAGTTTCTACCATTTGGAAAGTTTAATAGGAATGCTCACACTTATTAAATCTGATACTTCCAAATGGCTACTATAAATACTAATAAAACACAGGGCAATACTGACAGAGGCCATTTTGACCTTATATTCACCGGCCAGCTTCTTAATAATAAAACTTATTCACAGGTATCAGCAGCACTGCAGAAAATATTTCAAAAAGATGCCGGTTTTATTGAAAAACTCTTCTCAAAAACTCCACTGATAATTAAACGAAATGTCCCCAAAAAAGCAGCTGACAAATATCAAATGCTATTCGCAAAAGCCGGATGCGA
>JAGGVB010000191.1 GCA_021158245.1 bacterium
GATATCTGTTTTAAAGACATTGTTGAAGATAAGATGAGAAGCATTGAGAACCAATTGGACAGAGAATATGTCATGAATGAGATCATGTCTGCAGTTGACGATCTTCCCGAAAAACAGAAATATGTGTTTATCAACAATGTTGTGGAAGAAAAAACTTTCAAAGAATTATCTGAAGAAACAGGCGAATTAATAAACACTCTTATTGCAAGAAAACGTTATGCCGTCAGGTTTTTACAATCACGTTTGATAGAAATCAAAAAACTTATAGACAAAAATTAGAGGTGTAAAATGAAGACACACGAACATTTCAGGTCAAGATGGGGGTTTTTAAAACTTGCAGGAATGGTTATTGGAGGAGTCCTTGTTGCCGCATGCATGGGTTTTATATTGGGATTTTTCGTTATGCTTTTATGGAACTGGTTAATGCCGGATATATTCGGGTTGACTACAATTACATTCTGGCAGGCATGGGGTTTGGTAATTCTTGCTCACATTTTTTTCAAATCCTTTCCTCATACTAAAGATACGCATCATGACACATTATGGAAAAACCACTTTAGAGAGAAATTCTTTACAAATAAAACACAAGAAGGGGCTGAACCTGCTGCAGAACAGTCATAACCTACTATTATAAAGATTGGAATTTATTTAATGTCAAAAAGAAATATAAAACGCAATGCAGACAGAAGTCAACTTGCAGGAGAGTATAAATTCGGAGATTCGGGGCAGATATTGTTATTGATAATATTTCTTACAGTCTGGATTACCGATTCATTTGTTTTCCACTATTCGAGCTTCATATCCGGATACATCACATTCCGGATACGTCTTCTGATATCGCTGGTCATCTTTTTTTGTTCCGTTTATCTTACACAATCCGGGCTGAATACTATTTTCAGGAAAATACGTAAAGAGCCTGTTGTAATAAGCAGCGGAGTATTCAGAATAGTCAGGCATCCGATTTACCTCGGATCAATCATGTTCTATCTCGGACTGGGCATTCTTTTTCCATCTATTGCATCTATTTTTATATTGGTGTGTATTGTATTCTTCTATTTATTTATTTCAAAATATGAAGAAGAACTTCTTGTAAAAAAATTTGGCATAGAGTATGAGCAATACCAGAGAAAAACACCTATGCTCATTCCATCTCTCCGGAAATTGATTATTAGGTAAACATCTTTATTAACAATTATTAAGGGCGCATTTCGATGCGCCCTGTCTGTCTCTACCCATAAACTTTATAAACATTCCAGTCTCAAAAAAGCAACACTAAAATTTAAAAAACCGTTTGCGTAATTAAAAACAAAATCATAAGTTAATACAGGCATAAAAACAGAGTATAATCAATTACATGGATAATATTTACCTGTGAAACAGGAAGAGATAAGAAAATTTACAGACATAATACTGGACAGTATAACAGATGGAGTCTTTACTGTTGACAGAGAATGGCGAATAACAACTTTCAACAAAGCTGCCGAAGACATTACCGGCATTCCCAGGCAGGAGGCAATAGGCAAACAATGCAGTGACGTATTCAGGGCAAGTGTATGTGAATCAGACTGTGTTCTGCGCCATACTATGAATACAGGAAAGCCTGTTCTATGCCGTACAATATACATTGTGAATGCTGACGGTGAAAAGGTCAGCGTAAGTGTCTCCACAGCGCTTCTTAAGGGAAAAGACGAAGAAGTAATTGGAGGAGTAGAAACATTCCGAGACTTAAGAGCTGTTGAAACTCTCCGCAAAGAACTTACAGGCAAATACACATTCTCTGACATTATCAGCAAAAACAGAGAAATGCAGAAGCTTTTTCACATCCTTCCTCAGATAGCTCAAAGTGACAGCACTGTTCTTATTCAAGGGGAAAGCGGAACAGGAAAAGAGATGTTTGCAAAAGTAATTCATCAGCTTTCTCCGAGAAAAAATAAAAAACTCATAGCTGTAAACTGCAGTGCTCTGCCTGATACACTTCTTGAATCGGAACTGTTCGGATATAAGGCCGGAGCATTTACAGATGCAAAAAAGGACAAACTGGGGCGTTTTGCTCAGGCAAAAGGAGGGACTCTGTTTCTCGACGAAATTGGGGACATATCTCCCGCTTTACAGGCAAAACTGCTCAGGGTTCTGCAGGAAAAGGAGTATGAACCTCTCGGAGCAGTCTCAACTGTAAAAGCGGATGTAAGAATAATTGCAGCCACTAACAAAGATCTGTCCGCCTTAATTAAGACAGGAGAGTTCAGACAGGATCTTTTTTACCGAATCAATGTGATTAAACTGAACATACCGCCATTAAGAAAAAGAAAAGAGGATATTCCTCTTCTTGTAAAGCATTTTATTCATAAATTTAACCATCTTCAGGCAAAAGATATCAGGGATGTTTCCCCGAATGTTCTGCATATTCTTATGCGCCATAATTACGCCGGAAATGTAAGAGAGCTGGAAAATATAATCGAACACGCATTCGTTATGTGTACAGGCACTTTAATTACAACCGATCACCTCCCTGAAGAGATACGGCCCGCCTCACGCTCCCATTTTAACGAAGGAAATTCTGTAAGCCTGCAGAAGCTTGAAGCGGATTACATTACAGCAGTTCTTGAAAAAAATGACTGGAACCGCAGCCTTGCAGCGCAAGAGCTTAATATCCACCCGAGTACACTGTTCCGAAAAATTAAAAAATTAAATATATCCATACCCTCTATTGACGGCCGCTCAAAAAAAACAGAGATTTAAATCATCCTTTAAATTTAATTCTATTGCAATACTGCAACAAAGCCAACGAATAGAATTGCATTTTTGCAATACCGTTAAACCTGTTATATTGACCTATCTCATTATTATCTATAGGCTTATATCTATGTATAATTTCTGGCACTTAATTTGTAATAGTATAGCACCGGAGATATTATGAAAATTGCTATTACTACATGGGAAAACAGGATATCACCTGTTTTTGATACAAGCCGGCACCTCCGTATTGTTGAGCTGTCAAATAACGGAATAAATTCCCATATTGAAAATATTGCATCGAATATGCCGTATGGGAAAACGGAGTGTATTAAACAGCTGGGTATAGATGTACTGATATGCGGGGCAATTACAAAGAAGCTTTACACTGATATTATAAACGCAGGCATCAAAATTGTACCCTTTGTATGCGGAAATGTTGACGATGTACTTAATGAGTATTTAAATAAAGACAGCCTTGACGGAAAATTTTTAATGCCTGGCTGCCGAAAAATTTGATTTTGACAATTAATTTATTATTTTAACTATACATTAGGAGTAGATATGATTACCATAGATCAGAACAGATGTACAGGATGCGGGGAGTGTATTAATGTCTGCCCTTTCGGAGCAATATCAATACAGAACAATAAAGCATCTATTAATAACTCCATGTGCCGGATGTGCAGTATCTGCATAGATGCATGCCCGGAAGGGGCCATATCAGATGAAAAATTAAGCAGACCTTCAGGCGCGCAGGAGAATAATCAGCAGCGCTTTAATCCCTTTTCTGCAGGCATGGGATTTCCAGGCAGCGGAAGAGGGCAGGGCCAGGGACGCGGAATGGGAAGAGGCCGGAACAACAGCAGCATGGGCACGGGGCGTGGCATGGGCAGAGGCATGGGTAAAAAAGGCAGAAGATAGGAGAAGGAGATGCCTGAACTTTTCACGGAATCATTAAAGCACGCTTTAATGATAACCACATTTGTCTTTGTTATGATGCTACTTGTTGACTATTTAAATGTGGTTACAAGCGGAAGATTAAAAGCAGTTGTAAGAGGCAACAAGCTGAGGCAGTATACAATTGCCTCATTTCTAGGGGCAACTCCAGGCTGTCTGGGGTCTTTCTTTAATGTATCATTCTATATTCACGGGCTTTTAACATTCGGCGCAATAACAGGTGCAATGGTTGCCACGAGCGGTGACGAAGCATTTGTTATGCTTTCTATGTTTCCGGGCAAGGCATTGCTTCTCTTTGGCATTCTCTTTATCCTTGGCATATTTACAGCAGGAATTACCGACTTTTTTGCAGACAAATTCCATTTGCATGCCTGCGAAGAATGTAAAATGCTTCAAGTACATTCCCCTGCTGATATAGAAAAATCAGAACGGGTAACAGCAGGAGCAAGAGGTGTTTCATGGAAGAGAGCAATAGTACTTCTTGGGCTTATTGTAATTTTCTGGGGAACTTTCTCAGGATGGTTTGACCCTCCCGGGTGGGGATGGAAAAAAATTACAATGCTTACTCTAATTGCAATGACAATTGTTGTTTCAGGCAGTGTCAGAGACCATTACCTTGAAGAGCACATATGGAGGCACCTTATAAAAAAACACATATGGCGTGTTTTCCTGTGGACATTTTCGGCTCTGTTCTTAATACAATTAGGGCTTAAATATGTTGATTTAAATACTCTTATAGGAGATCATCTCATATATATATTTTTTCTGAGTGTTTTAATCGGTATTATTCCCGAATCCGGGCCACATATGATTTTTGTTGTTCTCTATGCCAAAGGAATAATCCCATTTTCTGTACTTCTTACAAGCTCAATTGTACAGGACGGCCACGGTATTCTGCCTCTGCTTTCATATACACTCAGAGACTCCATTTACATTAAAATCATTAATATGATAATCGGTCTCAGCGTCGGGCTTATACTAATGGCTCTTGGATTATAACTATTATAGCGGGGAGTTTAATAAAATTTGAAAATTTCATTTGATTGCATTCCGTGTACTGTAAACAGCTTCCTGAAATTGTTAAATCAGGGTATTCTGCCGAAAGAAAAACAGGAATCCGCTGTAAAGCAGCTTTTATCATCCCTGTCTGAGCAGAGCTTTAAACAATCTCCTGCATCTCTGGGGCGTAAGGTACATCAACTTATTCGTCAAATACTGGATAATCCGGACCCATACAGGGAAATAAAGGACAAATCAAACGTAACTATGATGGAGCATGCCGGAAGGCTCAGAGAAAAAATTTATGAATCTGACGACCCGTTTCAAACAGCTTTAAAACTTTCAATAGCCGGAAATGTTATTGATTACGGGCCTCAGGACAGGCTTGATATTTGGGAAACAATTGATCGTATTCTTAAAACAGATCTGGCAAACGACGATTCAGCAGAACTCTATAATGATATTAAATCCGCAAAACAAATTCTATACGTAGGGGACAACTGCGGCGAGATTGTCATGGATAAACTTTTTCTTGAAACTATTAACCATGACAACATGTTTTTTGCAGTAAGAGAGAGTCCGGTTATAAACGATGCAACAAAAGAGGATGCATTAAATGTCGGAATTGGCCATATTGCACAAATTATTACAACAGGAGATAATGCACCAGGAGCAATATGGGAGGATTCCTCGGAAAAGTTTCAAAAAATATTACTCGATTCCGATGTTGTAATATCAAAAGGCCAGGGCAATTTTGAAGGTTTAAGCGATGTAAATCACCCAATCTATTTTTTATTAGTGGCAAAATGCGATCTTGTAGCAAAAGAGCTCGGTGTAAAAAAAGGCGACTTTGTAGTAAAAAAATTTTACAAGAGCAAACAAGGCTGATACTATTAATTGCAGGAGGAGAAAACAATGGCAGATAATATAACCCGCGATGATGTAATAAATGCAATCGAAAATGTGGAGCATCCTGAAATTGCAGTTACGTTAATGAACCTTGGTATGATTAAGGATGTTACTGTAAAAGACGGCACTGCTTCAGTAACATTCGCGATACCAATGCTGGGAATACCTGATGCTGTTAAGATTGCTCTTGCACAGAGTATTCAGCAGCCGGTTGAATCTCTTGGAGTAGAGTTAAGCGTTGATTTTACAGAAATGACTCCAGAAATAAGAGATAAATTTTTAAAACTTTCAAGCGAAAACTGGAAGGGATCAATTTAACAATGCGACTTTTAATTATTTATGCAGATATCTTTTCATACACTCCTGTAATCAAAACTCTTGATGATGCTGCCGAAAAAGCGGAGCCTGCATCTATCGAAAAATCAGTTGTAGGCTTTATTCATGCAGAGGCTGAAGACGAGGAGAAACTCTCTGCAGTAGAGACAAAGCTTGTTAAAAATCTTAAATGGGCTGCAAGAAAAAATGATACTCAAAAAATAGTTCTTCATTCATTCGCGCACCTGTCCGGGTCGAAAGCAGATCCTCAGATGACAAAGCAGCTTATGGACAGGGCTGAAGAGAGGCTTAAAACAAGCGGTTACGAAACTTTTCAGACCCCTTTCGGATACTTCCTTGACCTGAAAGTTGACGCGCCGGGGCATCCGCTGGCAAGGCTCTTTAAAGAATTTTGATCGGACGTATAATTCTATGAAAAACGAAAAAAAAGAAAAATCGAAAACAGATAAAATAAGAAGGCCTATTCAATTTATTCTTGGCATTGCTATTTATCTTCTTCTGCAGGCAGGAATCATTTCTCTCGGGTTTGTTGTAATAATCGGGTCAGTTCTCGGAATTATTTTCGGCAAGGTATTCTGCCGCTGGCTCTGCCCCATTGGAATTATAATGGAAATACTCTTAAAAACTGCACCTGATGAAAAAGCAAGAGGAATGTACCAGTATCATAAACTTGGCTGCCCTATTGCGTGGATCAGCGGCCTTTTGAATAAAGTAAGCTTGTTCACTATCCGTAAGAGTTCTATGAACAAATGTATTAAGTGTAATAAATGTGATGATGTGTGCTATATCTCAAACCTTAACAGCTCATTCAGCTTATACAAGGACGGCCATAAAAACCCGGCAAACAGTTACACATGTTCACGCTGTTATGCTTGCGTAGAAATCTGCCCCACTAATTATCTTGAATTTAAAGTACGGAAATTTTAGACTATGACAGTAACCGGCCCGAGGCAGCTTCTAGAATCAGCAGCAGCAAAAATTATCAATGCGCAGAGAGCTGTTGCATTTACAGGAGCAGGAATATCTGTTGAGAGCGGCATTCCTCCGTTCAGGGGGCCTGACGGACTGTGGGAAAAATATGACCCTATTTTTTTGGACATCAACCATTTTCAGCTTCACCCAAAAGAATCCTGGCTCTTAATAAAGGAAATATTTTACGATTTCTTCGGAAGGGCAAAACCCAACAAAGCCCATCTTATGCTTGCAGAAATGGAGAATCTCGATCTGATCAAGGCAGTAATCACACAAAATATCGACAATCTTCATCAGGAAGCAGGCAGCAGGAATGTTTACGAATTCCACGGCACTTCCAAAAACCTGCTGTGCTCAAAATGCGGTCTTAAACATAATGTTGCGGATGTCAATCTTGATGAATTACCGCCTGTATGCAGAGAGTGCGGCGGAATACTAAGGCCGGATTTTGTTTTTTTCGGAGAAGCCATTCCTGAACCTGCAAACAGGCTCTCTTTTGCCGAAGCACAGACAGCAGACCTTTTTCTTGTTATAGGCACAACAGGAGAAATTATGCCTGCATCCATGATTCCTTTTCAGGCGAAGCAGCACGGTGCATTTATAATTGAAGTTAATACTGAACCGAGCAGGTATACAAATGATATTACAGACATATTTTTACAGGGGAGGGCTACAGATATTATGGGTATGCTTGGTGGTGAAATTTATAAATACAAAAACGGATCAAACATATAGAAACGGAACTTCTTATTAAATGCTGATATATTTCATCATAGGCATTATTTCAGGACTCGGGAGCGGCCTTTTCGGGATCGGCGGAGGAGCTATAAGGATACCTCTCCTGACGCTTATGGGTATGCCTATGATAAGTGCTTACGGGATCAATCTTCTTGTCATTCCTTTCTCCTCTGCTGCGGGGGCATGGACGCACAGAAAAAACATACAATGGAATATTGCTCCATGGATCGTTTTCGGAGGATTAACAGGAAGCATTTCCGGTGCATTAATAGCAGGGCTTCTGCATGGAGTGGCCTTGGCGCTGATTTTTTTCTTCGTCTCCCTCCTGACTGTTTCGGGTATATATTTGGATAAAATTCTACCCAAAATTTCAGAGAAAATAGACCCTGGAAAACCAACATTTTTAACTGGAGCATTCATTACCAATCTTATTACAGGAATGAGGGGAGGAAGCGGCGGTACACTTTTGCCTTCATTTTTAAGAATGTTAAAACTTGATATGCACAAATCAATTGCCACATCACTTTTCACTACAATATTCTGTGCAATGGCCGGAGCAATTGTATACTGGTCAAGAGGCATAATTGACTGGAGGCATGCATTGATAATAACTACAGGCTCTCTGATCGGAGTTCGTACAGGCTCAAAAATAGCTCTTAAAACAAAACCAGCATGGATAGAAGCAAGCCTGTCAACTGTCGTAATAACACTTGCTTTTATTGCATTAATTAAGGTATTATGATATGGCAAAAACATCACCGTTCAACAAAAACATAGAACGCTACGAAAATTGGTTTGAAAATCATAAATTCGCCTATGTCTCCGAGATGGCAGCAATCAGGTACCTGCTGCCCGAATCACAACGCGGTATTGAAGTCGGTGTTGGAACAGGCAGATTTGCTATTCCTCTTGATATTCGTTTCGGAGTAGAGCCGTCTCTTACAGCAGGGAATATCTCACAAAAACAAGGCGTGAATGTCTGCGCCGGTACAAGTGAGGCTCTGCCGATAAAAAACGGCCTTTTTGATTTTGCATTAATGATTACGACAGTCTGTTTTCTCGACAATATAAGTGAAGGTTTCAAAGAAGTAAAAAGAATTTTGAAGCAAAGAGGGCTTTTTATTCTCGGCTTTGTTGACCTTAACACTGAACTTGGAAAAGAATACGAAAAATTCAAAGAACAGAATCCTTTTTACAGAGTAGCAACTTTTTACTCTGCCGGCCAGATTATAGATTTTTTAAAAGAAACAGGATTTGAAGTAAAAAAAACTGTTCAAACAATTTTTCATCATCCTGACAAAATGATAAAAGCCGAACCATTTAAAGAAGGATTCGGCAAAGGTGCATTTGTAGCAATATCAGCACAAAAGAGGTAAATATGTACAAATATATTTTCGGCCCTGTACCATCAAGACGTCTCGGTATAAGTCTTGGTATTGACCTTGTTTCTCATAAGACCTGCCAGCTTAACTGCATATACTGCGAATGCGGCAGAACAACAAATCTTACTATTGACAGGAAGGAGTACATACCTGTAATCCCTGCTATTCTGGAACTTAAAGATTATCTCGACAACAATCCCCTGCCTGAGTACATTACATTTTCCGGAGCAGGAGAACCGACTTTAAACAGCGGCATCGGAAGAATAATCCAAACAGTAAAAGAAGATTATCCTGCCATAAAAATTGCAGTGCTTACCAACGGAACAAGCCTGTATGACAAGGAAGTACGAAAAGAACTGCTTCCTGCTGATGTAGTACTCCCTTCACTTGACGCTGCATCGGAAAATATCTTCAGGAAATTAAACCGCCCCCATCCTGATCTTAAGATAGATAAAATTATTGACGGGCTTTCAGATTTCCGAAAAGAATTCAAGAATAAAATATGGCTTGAAATTTTCATAGTGCCAGGCTTAAACGATACTGAGGAGGAATTGGCTTTAATTAAAGCTGCTACACAAAGAATAAATCCGGATAAAATTCAGCTGAACACACTTGACCGCCCCGGCACTGTACAGGATATAAGAGCGGCAACAAGAGGGGAGCTTCTCAGGGTAATGGGTATACTTGACCTTGACAATATGGAAATAGTTGCGCGCGCTCCAAGGCAGAAAATTGCATCGTACAGAAAAGATATCGAATCTGCAATTCTGGAAACCATAGCAAGGCGTCCCATGACAGTGGAAGACATTTCTCAGATTCTCGGGCTGCATATAAATGAAATCAACAAATACCTTGACGACTTGGAGCACTCAAACCTGATTGAGCCTGTTTTACAGCAGCAATCTGTTTTCTACAAACTTAAATCAGACAGGAACTCATGATAAAAGCTAAAAATACATATCCCGAACATTACAGATGGAATTTTGCAATGGGCATTGTCCACGGCATCAGTTTTTCTTTTGCCATGGCTTTTAGTGAACCGTTTTCCATACTTCCTGTATTTCTGGAATCATTCGGAATTTCAAGACTTACAATAGGGCTGCTTATAAGTATAATTAAAGCAGGATCAGCTCTACCCCAAATATTTGTGGCAAACAGCCTTCAGACTAAAAAAATCGGAAAACCAATACTTTTTGCAGCAATCTGGACAAGGTGGTTTGCATGGGGGATTGTTTCTGTTTCCGTATTTTTGTGGGGCAGTTCTTCCTTGTCTATGGTACTTTTTATTTTTATTTTAATGCTCTTTATCTACTCATTTGCCGGCGGCGTGGCGAATGTACCTTTTTTCAATATGATCGCAAAAGCTATTCCTCCTGAAAAACGCGGTACATTTTTTGGTATAAGGCAGTTTCTCGGCGGGTTGTCAGCCATTGGAGCAGGTTTTCTTGTACGTATTATTCTGAGTATACCTGAATTGAAATTTCCAATTAATTACGGATATCTCTTTCTCGCGACATTCGCACTTTTAACATTCGGATATCTTGCCCTATCCCTTTTTCGTGAACCTGAACATATAATAAATACAACCCGTCAAAAAGCAAAGATTAATCTGAAAACAGCTTTTAAATATATGAGCCTTTATCCGAGCCTGAGAAGAGTGATTTTCAGCCAGATTGCAAGCCAGGGCCTTTTTATCTCAATGCCCTTTTTTATACTTTATGCAAAACAAAGCCTCGGATTCCCTGCATCATGGGTAGGCTATTTTGTCATTGCAAGAATGGCCGGAGGGATAATTTCCAATTTTCTCTGGGCAGGGCTTTCAAACAGGCTTGGAAACAGGATTGTCATAAGGCTCTCTTCTCTATCTGCACTTATATCTTTAATTATTGCAATGACAGGACATTCTATAATACTATTTTTACTTGTATTCGTATTAATTGGATTCTACTATAACGGCTCAAGTATGGGCTATAATAATTATATAATGGAACTGGGGGACAGTATTGAACGGCCGCGATTAATCAGCATTCAGGGAACAATGCTCTTCCCTATCTATTTTTTCCCGCTGCTGGGTGGATTTTTACTGGATCATATAGGCTTTATTCCGACTTTCACCATTACATCGCTGCTTTTACTTACAAGTTTTATTCTTTCTTTCGGCCTTTGCGAGCCCCGAAAAGGGCAAAAATCTTGTCTTGTAATTCCTGATCAATCAATTGAAATTTAACATATGAGGTACCATATGAAAATTGTAACGGGAACTGACGATAAAAAAATTATCAGGAAAAAACATTTCGGCGAATCCCGCTTTTACATTGTTTTTGAAATTGATAACAGTAAAATTGTCAACAGGGAAATACGTGAAAACATCACATTTGAAGGAAACGAACACGGCCACGGCCAATCAGGAGAAGTTATGAAACTCCTTTCCGACTGCAGTATATTTATAGGAAGAAGCATGGGCAAAAAATCCATGCAGAACATCAGCAAAAAAGGAATAAAATGCATTATCTCAGGCATTGAAGATATAGAAAAAGCTGTCAATGCATATATTAGCGAAGACAGCAAATCATTTAAATATTTTGACGTTGAGTCAGATTCTTTGATCCGCTGCTTTGATGAATGAAACTGCATTTCCCCGGATAAAAAACAAATGGATGCATACGAAATAATGGAAAACGAGCTCAGGAAACTTCCTGTGCCTCCTGAAAGTTTTTTGGAAATCGGGAGCGGTTCCGGTTATGAACTTGCAAAATTAGCCCAAAAATTTAATGCAAGAGGCACAGGTATTGACCCCTATGCTTCAGAGTACTTATCCGCAAATATTGAAATACTGAAAAAAAGTGCTGAAAAAATCGACACAATTCACAAATGGTTTGATGTTGTTTTCAGCATAAGATCTTTCCACCATCTGGACAAGCCGCAAATCTGTACAAAAAAATTAAAATCAGTTACAGGCTGGAAGGGGAGGTGTTTTTTAATTGATTATCATAAGGGGGCTCAGACCGGTTTTATTGAGCACTACTACTCTATTGATGAAGCAGCGGCAATTATTGAAAACTCAGGGCTTAATATCTTAGAGAAAAAATGTATTGATGATCTGTTTGTCATATCAGCCACATTGAATAGATGGAAGATTGCAGTAGCTTCAAACATAGACAGAGAAACAATATTCCCGAAAATGTTCGGCCAGGCTCCCTTATTTGCAATTTATACTTTCTCCCCTGACACAGGTTTTGAGCTATCTGAATTTCGTAAAAACATTTTTGAAAAAACACTTCAGCACCAAAAAACATTCGATGTTTACAATCTGGTAAATGACTGTCAGGCTGTGGTTTCTGCAAAAATCGGGAAAAAAGGAATTGAAAGACTTAATCAGCTTGGAGTAAGTCTGTTTTTCAACCAGGGCTCAATAAAACACGCTTTAAAAGATACTGCATTTACTCTTTGATTTGGATAATAGTTTTTCTGATCAATACAAACTGCAGTTAACAATGGATTTTTACGCTCTTATCCGCGCTAAGACTGATTCCTGTTCTTATCCCAGATGCCGGGAAATTTTCCCTTCCACCATATACATCACATCTTCAGCAATATTAGTTGCATGGTCAGCTATACGCTCAATATAACGTGAAATTCCCAAAAGCTGAAGGAAGAAGCCTATGTACTGCAAATTCTTTTTTACTTCATCTTCCACATAAGTAAAAGTCTGACGATGCAGATCATCCACCTGCTCATCAGCATTACATACTTTTTCTGCAAGCCTCACATCCATATTAACCAAAGCATCCAGGCTGTTTTTAACCATTTGTAAAGCAATATCGGCCATTCTGGAAATATTCTCAGGCACCGGGAGTTGAGGATAACCAGCTATTTCAACAGCACGCGCTGCAATGTTTGCAGTTAAATCTCCAATCCTCTCCAGATCATTATTTATTTTTATAACTGAAATGATAAAACGCAGATCTATTGCAACAGGCTGGTAGAGTGCTAAAATCTTCAAGCCCTCCTCCTCTACTTCAATCTCCATCCTGTCAATATTATCATCTGATGTTCGGACCTGTTCTGCTAATATCTTATCTCTTTCCTGCAGCGCTTTTACAGCTTTTCTAAGACTGTCTTCTACTAAAGCGGCTTCATTTAAAATTAGTTTTTTTAATCTTTCTACCTCACGCTGAAAATGTATAGTCATAATTCAATTGCTCCTTCATTATTTATCAGCCGAATCTTCCTGTGATATAATTTTCTGTCTGTTTTTTCTTCGGCTTCGTAAACAGCTCTTTGGTTACACCAAATTCTATTATATACCCTTCAAAAAAGAAAGCTGTAAAATCTGAAATACGTGCTGCCTGCTGCATATTGTGAGTCACAATTACGACAGTATACCTTCCGCGTAATTTTTCAATAAGGTCTTCAATCTTTGCTGTTGCAATAGGATCAATTGCAGAAGTCGGCTCATCCATTAACAGAATTTCCGGTTCCACTGCTACAGCACGTGCAATACACAATCTCTGCTGCTGGCCTCCGGAAAGTGCAGTACCCGGCTCATGCAATTTATCTTTTACCTCATCCCATAAAGCAGCCTGATACAGAGCTTTCTCAACCTTTTCATGGATTTCTGATCTGCTGAGTTTATAGTGCAGCTTAAGCCCGTAAGCTACATTATCGAACACGCTCATAGGAAAGGGAGTAGGTTTTTGAAAAATCATTCCAACACGTTTACGTAATTTAATCAAATCCTGATCAGTAGAAAGAATATCCTCTCCGTCAATCAGCACTTTCCCCTCAGCCCGCTGATCTCTGTACAGCTCAAAAATTCGGTTATACACACGCAGATGTGTTGATTTACCGCAGCCGGAAGGCCCTATAATAGCAGTGACCTTTCCAGGTTCAATTTCAAGATTATTGTTAAACAGTGCCTGATTTTCTCCGTAGAAAAAATTAAGATCTTTTACCGTAATACGGCCGCGCTGCAAATTGTTTAAATCTGTCTTTCTATTTTTATTCTGAATAATGTTTAAATCCATCTGCATATTTTCTATTCCCGACAATAATTTATTGAGTTTGCTTTTTATCCGCCAGTACAAATCTGGTAATTAAGGTAACTGCAAAAACTCCAAGAGTAATCAGCAGAGAAGCACCCCATGCCATACGCTGCCAGTCTTCATAAGGAGACATTGCATAATTAAAAATAGTAACTGTAAGATTTGCAAAGGGCTCACCCAGGCCGGAAGGCCAATACGGACTGTTCAATGCTGTAAACAGAAGAGGTGCTGTTTCACCGCTTACTCTTGCTACTGCAAGAAGCACTCCTGTTATCAATCCTTTTTTAGCAGACCGGAACACAATTTGAAGTGTAGTCCGCCATCTTGGTGCACCCAGAGCTAAGGCAGACTCACGTATTGCTGCAGGAACCATCTGCATCATATCCTCTGTTGTACGTGCTACCACAGGCATCATCATAATAGAAAGTGCAGCTGCCCCGGAATATGCGGAAAAATGCCCAACCGGCACCACCAGAATGCCGTAGACAAAAATGCCGATTATGATGGACGGAGTACCCATCAGTATGTTTGAAAAAAACCGTACTACGTCTGCTAATTTTGAATTCTGTCCGAACTCGCTGAGGTATATTCCAGCAAGCAACCCCACAGGCACACCAATAATTGTGGCCATAACAGTAATGATCAAAGTTCCCGATATGGCATTTGCAAGTCCTCCTCCGCTCATACCCGGAGGTGCAGGCAGTTCTGTAAAGAATGCCCAGTTTAAAGCTGATACTCCCCTCAGGATAACTGTGTATAGAATCCAGCTTAGAATAAACAATCCCAACAGAGCAGATAGCGTAGATAAAACAGCTGTAGTTTTGTTACGGAATTTCCTCCAAAACAGAGACCGCTCTTTCATTGTACACCTATTGATTTCTTGACTTTTTTCAACCACATTCTTGACAAAATTTGGATAATAACTGTCAATAAAAATAAAATAAGTCCCAGTTCAATAAGTGCACTTAGATAAACCGGCTCCGAGGCCTCTGCAAATTCGTTTGCCAGAGTAGATGTAATACTATTAGCAGGTGAAAAAAGCGAAGCCGAGATCCGGTGGCTGTTGCCGATTACAAACGTAACAGCCATTGTTTCACCTATTGCACGCCCCAATCCCAAAAAAGCAGCGCCTATTACACCCTGGAAACCATATCTGACAGTTACTCTGCTTGTAACTTCCCAAAGGGTTGACCCCATGCCGTGAGCTGACTCCTTAACCACCGCGGGAACCATTTGAAACACATCTCTCATTACTGCTGTGATAAAAGGCAGTATCATAAATGCAAGGATGATCCCTGCGGTGAGCATACCAATACCAATTGGGGGCCCGCTGAAAAGACCTATATCGCCAAAAACATTTTTTAAGAGAGGCTGTACATTATCTGCCATGAACGGCGCAAATACAAAAAGCCCCCACATACCGTAAATAATACTTGGTATAGCAGCCAGCAGTTCTATGGCCATTCCTATCCACTTGCTCACAGACTTAGGCATCAATTCCACTAAAAACATGGCAATTAACAAACTGAGAGGTACAGCTATCACCATAGCAATAAATGTCGAAACTAGTGTTCCGTAAATACTGCTTGCAGCTCCAAAAACCTGCCGTATAGGATCCCATATATTTGAGTAGAGAAATTTAAACCCAAATTTTCTAATTGATAGTTCCGAACTTTGCAGCAGCTCCACAAACAGCGCTGCCATGATTATTAATATCACAGCAGCGCCTATCATGGTGATAATTTTAAAAAAGGTGTCCCATTTGTTCTGAGTACTAGTCTCTTTAAACATCCTCATCCAATTATCTGTCTTTTCCTTTTATATTCTCAAATAAAAATTATTACCAAACCGGCCTGTTACCCGCTGTCATCTCTTTGTGCCATGTACTTTCCACAAGAACAATAACTGTCCTCGGCATAGGAACGTAGTCCAGTTTCTCAGCAAGATCTGCACCGTGCTTGTAGCACCAGTCGAAAAATTTCAGTACACTTTTAGCCTTGTCAGCATCATTCTGATTTTTATACATTAAGATAAACGATGCACCGCTTATGGGCCATGTATTATTACCAGGCTGATTTGTTAACACAAGATAAAAACCCGGTGCATTATTCCAGTCAGCATTTGCAGCAGCAGCCTGAAAGGACTCAAGTGACGGTGATACGAATCTTCCCGCTTTATTCTGCAGTTTGACATACGGTATTTTGTTCTGTAAAGCATAAGCATATTCAACATACCCGATAGCGCCGTCCACTTTTTTAACAAAAACTGCTACACCTTCATTACCTTTACCTGCAATACTGTTAGCTTCAGGCCATCTTGGCGCTTTGCTAAAACTTACTTTTTCTTTCCACTCTTCGGAAATTTTTGAAAGATAATTTGTAAAAATCCAGGTAGTGCCGGAACCGTCTGCCCTGTGGACAGTAGTGACAGTCTTATCGGGAAGTTTAACTCCCGGATTGTTTTTTACTATTTCAGGATCATTCCACTTCCTGATTTTACCAAGAAACATATCAGCAAGATTCTCAGCAGAAAGCTTAATCTGTCCTGCAATAAATCCTTTTAGATTAAAAATCGGTACAACACCACCAATAACCATAGGAAACTGCAGAAGGCCTGCAGCTTTTAGCTCTTCCACTTTAAGAGGAGCATCAGAAGCCCCAAAATCAACAGTCTTTGCTTTTATCTGTGCAATACCGCCGCCGGAACCTATGGACTGATAGTTGAGCCGGATTTTGTAAAGTTCTTCGTACTTGTGCGACCACTGCATATAAATCGGATAAGGGAATGAAGCACCTGCACCATTTATAACAGCTACTTTTTTATCAGAAGCTGCTGCTTCCGGTGAAAACACAGCCAAACCCAGTACTAAAATCAAACCTGCTGTTAAAAATATTCTGATTGTTTTCATTTTTTTCTCCAAAATTAAATTATAGTTCAGAAAATATCTTCAAAAATATAACATACGAATATTACAACTGCGTTAGCATTGTGTCAATTTTCTGTTAAAAATTGTACTGAAAATTTACGTTAAAAGAGTTGCTACTGCTGCCATCTTCAAGAATACGTACATTCGGCGCAATCATCAGGCTTTTAGCCGGAACGTAAACCATACCTGCAATGATGTAATCCTCACTGATAATTCCGTTATCAGATTTGTCATATCTGCCAAAAACCTGTACTTTTTTTGCAATCTTATATATTGCATATGCAGAATAGAGTTTATCGGCTTCATCTTTTGCACTGTCATTTAATATGTTAAGCTCTGCCCCTATGCGGATGTTGTGGGCAGCAAATCCGGCAAGAAACCCTATAAGCTTTTTACTGAAAACATCTCCGTTTTTATACGGCTCGTAAGAGAAAACCATGCCGACATTAAAACCGTCTTTCTTATCTAACCGCTGCTCTCCGTATCCCATCAGAACAGAATATTTTTTGTATTTTTCCGTCTCGGCTTTTTTGTATCCACCGCCGTTTGTAACCATAGCATTGACAAAACCCTTTTCTGCAAAATGTCTGCTGAAACCAATACCAAGGTCAGCAGAGCTTGCAAACTTTTCCCTGTCCATTGCTGATTTTTCAATAAACCTGTAACCCCATGTTTTTTCCTGAATCTTAAACACATTCATTCCCTGCAGCCCGAACATCAGTATTCCTGCATTTGTCTTCCATTTTACAAGAGCATTTTTAAGATAAGCATACAGGTTTGTATTTACATTCTCCTTCTGCCTGCCTACATCCAACTGCACTTTAAAACTAACTGCATCTGTTACACTTTTTGAATAGGTCAAATAAACTCTGTTAATTCCAAAACCGTTCTGATCCGGCGAACTCTCTGCGGTTTTAAACGAATAGTCAAAAAACACAAGGCTGCTTACTTTTCCTTGCTGAGCAAAAACTGCTGTTGAAATAAGCAATAGACTTGCAATAACCGCTAACCAAAACTTCATAACATACTCCTTTTTGTAAGTTTAATTTTTGTTTCGGTATAAAGATAATATGTATTTGTTAGGATAATGTTAGGGAATTAATAGGATTTCATTAATTAAGATAAAATGCAGATTTTTTTATGCTGAATTCAGTGATATTGTAAAAACAGTTCCTTCACCAGGAGTGCTGTCAACTTTAATTTTTCCTTTATGCGCATATACAATATGTTTTACAATGGCCAGACCCAGGCCTGTTCCGCCTATATCTCTGCTTCTGCCCTTGTCCACACGGTAAAATCTTTCAAATAAACGTTCGTGATGTTCGCGTGGAATACCGCAGCCCCAGTCCTGCACGGAAATAACAACACTTTTATTATTTTCTTTAACATTGATATATACTCTGCTGTTTTCCTCACTGTATTTGACAGCATTATCAACCAGATTAATTATTGCCTGTTCTAAAAAGGCACTATTAAGCAACCCCTTAGTGCTTTCAGCGCAGTCCACCTCTATGTTAATGTGCTTTTTTTCAGCCAACGGACTGCTAAAACAAACAGCAGACTGAATAACAGGTAGAATTTTCTGCCTCTCCAGCTTAATACCTGCCTTCTCCTGCTGCTCTATTTTTGAAAGTTCCAGCAAGTCGTTGATTATTGCATTCATTCTGTCACTGTGATGTAAAATTATTTTTAAGAAACGGTCAAGGGTTTCTTCATCCTTTACATCACCATTGAGAAGGGTTTCTACATATCCTTTAATTGAAGTAATCGGTGTTTTAAGCTCATGAGAAACATTTGCAACAAACTCCATTCTCATTTTGTCCCACTGCTTTATTCTCGTAATGTCATTTATTACAACAATAACACCTATTGATTCTTTTGACAGGTCTTGTATCGGGGCAGAGTTCATAAGAAAAATTCTTTCAGATTTACTGGAGATTGGAATTTCCTCTTCCAGATGTTTCTTTGCCTTCAAGGCTCTGTCAATAAAATCAAGAAGATCCCTGTTTCTCACTATTTCGTATATGGGATGCTTATGAACCTCTTTTTCTTTGATTCCGAGATACTCACGTGCAGCCTTATTGATACGAATAATTTTCTCTTCAGGATCCACTGCCAAAACACCTTCTTGCATACTCCTGAACATGGCCTCCTGTTCATTCCGCTGCATTGATATTGTCCTGATCCGTTTATCCAATTGTTCTGCCATCGAATTCAAAGTGTCTGCGAGAGATGAAATCTCTTTTGGCCCTTCTCCGCCTGCCGGTTTTGAAAAATCTCCATTTGCAAAGCGGTCTGCACTTCTCTTGATATTTTCAATTGGCCTGCTTATACTCCGGGATATCCAAAAACTGGCCAATCCGGTCAACAACAGAATTATCAGGCCGCCCCAGATAAGACGTATATGAAGTTTTAACAGAGTTTGATGATAATCGGAGAAAGGAATTGCAAGACGTACAACTGCTTCTAATTTTTTATTTGAGTAATATGGTACTGCAAGATACAAAAGTTCCTTTTTAAGAGTATAACTATGCCTGATTGAATGGCCTGTTGCTCCGGAAAATGCCTTGATTATTTCCGGACGGTCGCTGTGGTTATCCATTAAATCCGGATATTTGTGGGAATCGTTTAACACTTTACCGTCAGGACGGATAATTGTAATACGAACACCTGCAATCCTGCTTAGTTCCACACATTCAGTCTGCAGTTTTTCAGTTCTGCTCAGGAGATTATCAATTTTTATCCTGTTAGAAATCAGGTCCGCTCTGATTTTTAAATCTGAAATCACAGTATTTGTATAAAATTCTTTAACAATTCTGAATTCATAGGTGCCGAGTAAAACCACAGCCATTACTACAACAATTAAAAATGACGGAAAAATCTGTGTAAAAAGTTTTTTGTTTTTCATAATTCTCTGCACCTATAGCCCACACCGCGGACTGTTTCAATGTATTTGGCCGCATTTCCCAGCTTCTTCCGGAGACCTACTATCTGCACGTCAACAGATCTGTCCGTAACCGGATAATCGTATCCATGCACATTGTCAACTATTTCATTACGGGTATAAACTCTTCCCGGATGACGAAGCAAAAGATGAAGAATTTCAAATTCAGTATGTGTAAGATCAATTACTTCTCCCGATACCTGTGCCCTGTATTTCTCCGGATCAATTACAATGTTTTGAAAAACAATCCGCTCATTCTCATTTTGTACAGTGCTCTGATGCCTGCGCATTACACTCTTTATGCGTGCTATTAAAATTTGCGGGCTGAACGGCTTTGTAATATAATCATCTGCTCCCAGTTCCAGCCCTTTAACTATATCATTTTCCTCTCCACGTGCAGTAAGCATTATAATTGGTATAGAGCTTGTTTCAGGGTCTGATTTTAACAATCTGCATACATCAAGTCCGTCAATACCGGGAAGCATCAGATCAAGAACTATTAAATCAGGAGACGCAGAACGCACATCTTTAATAGCCTGTTCTCCTGAGCCGGCAATTTTAGCATCAAATCCGGAATTTTTGATATTAAATGCTACAAGTTCTGAAATATCAGGCTCGTCATCAACTATCAGAACACTATAATGCCTGCTTTCTTCAACCATACACCTGACCTTTTAAAATTTATTAAAGCTGAATTAAATTTTCAATTGTATGAACTAAATATACAAAAACCGCAGGAATTTACAAATATTTACAATATGCACTATCAATCAAAAGGATATGCCCGTACCTTCATTTTAGAATAAAACTCTTTTTCAGCATCAGGTAAATCAATCCGGATTATCTTTTTCTCTCCGGGCAAGAGATAAAAATAATTATCAGAAAAAACTCCTTTATCCTCCGGATAATCAATAACAACATACTTTACAAAAACTTCAGATTTTATTTCCACACAAAATTTACCTGTTCTTTTTATAGTTTTATATTCAAATTTTGGTTCAGGGAAATCAATATCTTTTGTTCTGGCAAAAAACAGATTATTTTCTGTCAGCACTTTTTTATTCTGTTCAACTTTCAGACTCAGGAATGTTTTCTTCTTATCAAATCTATGAAAATCTTTAAACTCTCTTGAAAAAACAACCTTGCTTGTATTTGCAGGCATACTTACATATTCCTCGTGATACCACAGCTCTTTTCCAAAAAAATCCATTAATTTTATCTTTAACTTCACATCTCTATTTTCAGAAATATCTGAAACAAGATATACCTCTAACTTTCCATCTTTATAAACAGCAGATACAAGAACAGGTGCGTACAATTTTTTCAGATAATAGTGAAACGCCTTCCAGCGTCCGAAATAATCAATACTTGACCACGACACAACAGGCCAGCAATCATCAAGCTGCCAGTACAATGAGCCCATACAATACGGCATTGCTCTTCTGTAAGCCTCAATTGCTGTTTTCATTCCTTCCGCCTGAAGTATCTGGCTTGCTGTTATGTAATCTCTGAAATTTTCCGGGACTTTAAAATCTCTTTTCATGTACTGGTCAATTGTTTCAAACCCCACGGGATGTTTATTGTGAGATTTTAAAACAGGAGAAACCATATAGCAGCTGCTGCTGTCTGCAAAACTCCGGATTGTATAATATGAGGGCATAGATTGAAAACCGTATTCACTTACAAATCTTCCCACGTATTTTTCGTATGCGGAAAAAGGCTCTTTTCCCCACCAAACACCCCAATAGTGAAAATCTCCGCTTCGTGCTTCCTCATCCCAGCCTGAAGGAGCGGAATTGGGCGACGAGGGCCAATAAAATCTGCCGGGATCCAGACTGTTAACAACATCAGGCAGTATGCCGTGAAAAATCTTTAAATAATCATTATAAATTTTTGCCGAGTCTGATTTGCTGTATCCGAAAACTTTCTGATATCCCCAGCGCTCCCACGCAACCTGCATTTCATTATTTCCGCACCACAGAGCAATGCTCGGATGATTTCTCAGCCTTTTTACATTTTCCTCTGCTTCTTTCTTTACATTGGAAAGGAATTTTTCATCACCAGGATACATACTGCACGAAAACATAAAATCCTGCCAGACCAGTATGCCGTTCTCATCACACAAATCGTAAAAAATATCATTTTCATAAATTCCACCGCCCCACACCCGCAGCATGTTCATATTTGCATCTTTGGCTGAAGATATGATTTTTTCATACCTCTCTTTTGTAACTCTCGGGAGAAAACTGTCCTGTGGGATATAATTTGCTCCTTTCATAAAAACCGGAACACCGTTAATCTTAAAATAAAAACTCTTTCCCGCAGAATCGGGTTTCTGAACAATTTCCACTGTCCTGATCCCGAAACCTGTACTCTTTTTATCAATTGTTGAGCCTTTTTGCAGAAGAACAACA
>JAGGVB010000192.1 GCA_021158245.1 bacterium
AAGATCTTTCGCTGCCATAAGAAGCTGATTATTAAGATTGAACAACTTTTTGGAATATCCTACTCCGCCCGGAGTATTTTCATAAATATAAATAGTCGGTTTGTTTGAATACGGAGACCTTATCATGGGAACTGTTCTCAGATCTCTCGGATCTGTCATCACCCAGATAGGCGCAATATTCTCAAACACATTTGCCACTGCTTTAATTCCGTCGCTGAAATGTTCTGCAGTCAGGCCCAGCTCATCAAGAATGTCTTCATCAATCTCCCACCAGTAGGCTGTAGTGTGCATTGTCATTTCCGGAAGATGAATTCTGCCTGAGCCCACATTTTCATGAGTGTTGAATTTAATTTTCTTAAACAGGGTTGCCAGAGTTGTAACACTTACCTCGCCGTGAGCAATTCTGCCGAGCTTTATCTCTTTTGATTCAAATTCATCAAGAACTCTTATGTTGGTTTTTGTTTCAGCGTCAGTATAATAATCAACCTTTACGCTTCGTACATACGCTTTTCTCCTGTCCCAGTCAAGTTTATCAACATGATACTGGTTTCCCTGATGCAGATAAATTGCTTCGTCATGCACCATAACCGGAGCGCTGAAAAAATCAACTTCACCTATTACTTTATTTGTTTTATTCTCTATGATAACAACGTTGTCCGGAGCAGCGCTTCTTAAACTAACTTCTTCTGCCGGATATGTTTCACTTGTCCAGTGCCATGTATCTCCGGATTTATGAAGAACCTTATGCTCTTCAAGGTAATTAAGCAGTTCTTCCGTTGCGTCTATTCCGAACCTTTCTCCCTGTTTAAAAGGAAGTTCAAATGCAGCACATTTAACATGAGATAAAAGGATTATGAGGTTGTCAGGATCAATTATACCCATTTCAGGATCGCTGTAGAAAAAATACTCGGGGTGATTTATCACATACTGATCAATCGGCGCGCTGGATGCAACCAGAACAGCAACAGAAACATTCTCTCTCCTTCCTGCCCTGCCTGCCTGCTGCCAGGTTGATGCAATTGTTCCCGGATATCCTGCCATAACTGCAGCGGAAAAATTACCAATATCAATACCAAGCTCAAGAGCATTTGTTGATACAACTGCCTGGATTCTGCCTTCTCTTAAACCCTGTTCAATCTCTCTTCTCTGGTTCGGAAGGTAACCTCCTCTGTATCCGCGCACAAGATTCCGGCTTTTTTTCATGTTTGACATAGCCTGTTTAAGATATGAAAGAAGAATTTCCACCCGAAGCCGGGATCGTGCAAAAACTATAATTTGTGCACCTGTTCCAAGAAACCGCTTTGCAATGTTTCTGGCTTCCTTTACCGAGGATTTTCTTATTCCAAGCTCATGATTTACTACAGGAGGATTGTAAAAAATAAAATGCTTTTCTCCTGCCGGAGCGCCGTTGGAATTTATCAGCACCGCATCTTCCTCTATCATTTTTTCAAACAGCTCTTTGGGATTTGCAATAGTAGCGGAACATCCGATAAATACAGGAGATGCTCCGTAAAATTCCGCAATTCGTTTGAGCCTTCTTAAGACATTTGCAAGATGGCTTCCGAACACTCCTCTGTAAGAATGGATTTCGTCAATAACTACATATTTGAGGTGTTTAAAAAGCTTGACCCACTTTGTATGATGTGGCATTATTCCCTGATGAAGCATGTCCGGATTTGTTACAACAATATGACCCACACTTCTTATTGCCTTACGAGCTGACACCGGAGTATCACCGTCAAACGTGTAAGTTTTTATATCTATGCCGAGAATTTCAACAATTGAATGAAGCTCAGACACCTGATCCTGAGAAAGAGCCTTTGTAGGAAAAATATAAAGAGCTCTTGATTCGTCATTTTCAATTATTGCATTAAGAACAGGAATGTTGTAGCAGAGAGTTTTCCCTGATGCAGTGGGAGTCACTATTACAGTATTCTTACCGCTGATAATATTTTCCACTGCTTCCGACTGATGGGAATAAAGCTGCCGTATCCCTCTTTTTTGTAATGCTTTAATAAGTTCAGGGGAAATTTTTTCAGGAAAAGGCCCGTATTCAGCTTCTTTTTCAGGAATTATCTCCCAATGGCTTACATTCTCCATAAATTTCCGGTCAGACCGCAGGTTATCCAGCAATTGTTCCATATTCATAAAAAATTTCCTTAATATTTCACAGGTTGGATTATTTAAATATAAAAATATTTTATTTGGAACAAAAGTTATTTTTTGCTATATAATATAATATCATCAATCGATTAACATTAAATGGAGGTTCAATATGAAAAAATTTCCAGTAGTTTTATCAATTTTACTTATATTAGGATTTTTATCCGTTTCTTCTTTTGCTCAGAATAAATACAAACTTACGTATAAATTCCGAAAAGGAGACGTATTAAAGTACAGGACTGAAAGGCATGATAGTACTGCCTCAGAATTTTCAGGACAATCCATGGAAAGGAAAATGGCTTCATGGTCATTGAGATCGGTCAATGTGAAAGATATTGACGAACAAGGATTATATATTATACTTATGAGAACAGATTCAACCTGGACCGACAATGCTGAAATTGAAAAACAATTCAAAAAAATGAACGGAAAGCGTGAAGTAAAATATACCTTTGATCAATCCGGGCATTCAAATTCTGACAATCCACCCCTCTCGCTTTTATTCCTGAATCTTCCTAAAAAACCTGTTGCAGTAAACGATGAGTGGAATTACGAACTGCATTCTGTAAAAAGAGGCCGACGATCAGGAAAAACCAATCTTAAAGCCAAGTGCACTTTATACAGCATTGATAAAGAAAACGGTGATGACATTGCTGTAATAATCGTGAACACGGAGACTAAATCCACAGGTAAATTCTCTTTTAAGAGGCAAAACATGAAAACTTCCGGTACTTTTGCATCATCCGGTACAGGCACTTCTATTGTCTATTTTAATATAACAAAAGGGTATGTCAGAGAAGTAGTCACCGAAGACAATTCTGAATCTTCAACAGAATCCAGCGCATTTTCATCTTCAGCATCCTCAAAAACCAGGAGTACAACAAAACTTATTTCAAAATAAAGTATAGAAAAACTTTCCCCCGACCCGTATGCAAATTGGGTCGGGGATGAAAACTTCTACCCTATTTTCCTTATTTACGTTAGTTACGCCCTTTGTGTACTTTGCGAGAGAAATCATTCCGCACCCTGAGCTGAACCCTGAGTTTGTCGAAGGGTGTCGAA
>JAGGVB010000193.1 GCA_021158245.1 bacterium
ATCGGTATCTGTTACCGGTAACTTTTTTGAATATATATACTAATTTTCTTTTTTGCAAGTAAAATATTTATTTTTTTCTTTTTCTGTGAAAATGATATTTCTCTTCGCAGTTTTAATTTATTTGCTTTGCAGAAAAATATCTCGACTGCCCCCACACTCCAGCATACCTTATTTTCTCAAATCATTTTTTTTATAAATAATAATTACTTTGAAAAATCAACAATAATTTTTAAATTAGATATAGAATTATAATTATTTGATATTTAAAACGTTAGAGTGATAAAATGTCAGAAAACAGTATTAACAACCCAGCACCAGTTTCTCTTGATGATATTTTTTCTATCTCAGGAATGATTTTCCTTGTTCTTGATAAAAAGGGTAATATAAACTTTATTAATGACAAGGGATGTGAAATTCTCCAGTCTAATAAAAACAGCGTTCTTGGAAAAAATTGGTTTGACAATTTTGTTCCTTTTTTCGTGAAGGATAATTTAAGGTCAGTATTTAATGATATGATTAACAGCAATGCCGAATTTTCTGAATATAATGAAAATCCTGTGATAACTTCCAATGGTGAAGAACGTCTTATTTCCTGGCATAATAAATTAATTCGAGACAATAACGGCAATGTAACAGGAATTTTAAGCTCAGGAGAAGATATATCAGAAAAATATATAATTAAAAAAAAGCTGCTTTTACTTTCAAATTCAATTGAAGCATCAGTTGACGGTATAGGCATAGTTGACAAATCAGGCAACTATACATTTATGAACAAAGCTCATGCTGAGATTTACGGATATGATTCTCCATCAGAATTAATCGGTAAAAAATGGCAAATTCTTTATACTGAAAATGAGCTCAAAAAATTTAAAGATGAAATTATGCCTGAATTTGCAGAAAATGGTTTTTGGAGAGGCATGGCAACAGGGAAGAAAAAAGACGGCAGTACTTTTCCGCAGGAAATATCACTTACTGCCGTTGATGGCGGCGGCCTTGTATGCGTAGTATGGGATATTTCAAAAACAGTCAAATCCGAGCAGGAACTCAAGGACAGCGAAAGCCGCTACAGATCTCTGTTTCACAACAATTATTCGGTAATGCTTATTATTGACCCCGGTACAGGGGATATTGTTGATGCAAACTCTGCAGCTTGCAAATTTTACGGATGGAAACATTCGGAATTGACAAAAATGAAAATTCAGAAGATAAATACTCTTTCTGATTTGGAAGTTAAACATGAAATGCAGAAAGCAAAGAATGAGAACAGAAATCACTTTTACTTCAAACATCGTCTGTCATCCGGAGAGATTCGTGATGTTGAAGTTTACAGTGGGCCGATAAAATTATCCGGCAAAGACTATCTATATTCAATCGTACATGATATAACTGACAGAATACATGCAGAAGAGGCTTTGCGTCTTAATGAAGAGAAAATGCGCCTCTTGGTTGAAGGTACTCAGTCTCTCTTCTTTTATACTCAGGATATTAATGCAAATATTACGTATATCTCTCCTTCTGTTGAAGATATTACGGGTCGCAAGATTGAAGAATGGATAGGACAGAAACACTGGTTTGTCACTGATGCGGAAATTAATAATTTTGCAAAATCGCGTACACATGCCCATCTTAAGGGAGAAACAACTAAGGGGCCTATAATTGTTGAAGTCCGACATGCTGATGAGCACTCTATTTTATTGGAAGTTTTTGAATCACCAATAGTTCAGAATGGTGAAGTAACCGGTATTCATGGCGTTGCACAAGATATTACCAAAAGGAAGAGAGCTGAAGAACAAATTCAGAAAGATCTGGAAATAAGGGAGACTCTTTTAAAAGAAATTCATCACAGAGTAAAAAACAATCTTAATGTAATAACAAGCCTTTTAAATCTGCAGGCAGAACGAATCAAAACAAAAGAAGATGCTATCGCTGCTTTTCAAAAAAGCAGAGACCGTATATATTCAATGGCCCTCGTGCATGAAAAATTATACAGTTCAAAAGATTTTTCACACATTGACATGAAACCCTATATTGAGTCCTTAAGCAACGAACTCTTAAGGATTTATTTATCAAGCGTACATGTCAGAATAAATCTGAAGGTTGAGAATGTATTTCTTGATATAGACAAAGCAATTCCGTGCGGGCTTATTATTAATGAATTAATAACAAATTCAATGAAACATTCCTTTCCCGATATGAGCAACGGGGAAATAGACATCCTGCTGCATCCGATAAAAAAAAACATGATTGAACTAATTGTAAGGGACAATGGAACCGGATTACCGCTTGATTTTGATATAGAAAAACAGGAGTCACTCGGGCTGCGTTTAATTAAAATCCTTACTATTCAGATTGACGGGACATTGCAGGTTTTTAATGATAAAGGAGCTGTTTTTAAAATAAAATTCCCTGAAACAAACTATATAAGAATGGGCCGTTAATTTACTTTACAGGTCATATCCTCAATTTCAATTTTAAAAACACAGGTTGTTGCTGCTTTATACTCAGGGATATCAAGATGTTTGCCTGAATAGTGCTTTGTGATAATATCCAAAGCTTTGACTTTTTCTTTATGATTGTCTATAAAAATAACTCTTCCTGAACCAATTATACTCTTGTATTTCATATTCCAGCCACATGCTTCTTCCGATTTGACAACCTGAGCATCAATATCAACTTCGAAACACACATTCGGGTTTTGTTTTAGAATTCTATTCTTTTTACCGGATTTGGAGCTGTGAAAATACAGACATCCATTTTCATATCCGAAACATAGCGGTACTATGTAGGGATTATCACCGTCAGCCATTACAATACGGCATACAAGTGCTCTTTGCAGTATTTGATTAATATTTTTTTCATCACTATATATTTTTTGATCTAATGACATGATAGTCCGATTGTATTTATAAAAACATAAATAATTTCACTCCCACCCCTGCCGGTCTAACCTCTGCTCTTCAGGAGTATCTTTAAAATATTTTGCAGGAGCACCTACAACAATTGTAAAATCTTTTACATCTCTGGTAACAACCGAACCGGCGCCTACAACTGCATCTTCCCCTATAACAATTCCGGGCAGAATTGTAGCATTTGCACCGATTCTGCCTCCGGTCTTTACTGTAACTCCTTTAAAATGTTGAAATCTCTCTTCTGTTCTGCCAAGAAAATTATCGTTTGAGGTACATACATTAGGAGCAATAAAACAATAATCTCCAACTTTTGAGTATGCAGTAATATAACACCCGGTCTCAAGCTTACACTTTTTACCGATGCTTGTTTTATTTTCAACGGTTACCCCCCTGCCGACAATTGTATACTCTCCTATTGAAACATCTTCTCTGATAGCTGCACCGTCAGCAACAAGTATATTATTTGCCATTACAGATCCGGTATATATGACAACCTGCGCACCGATCATGCAATCATTTCCAATAACCGCAGGTTTATACTTTTTATCATTTTTAAATATAGAACGTTTTGCCCTCATTGGATTTTTGCCGATAACAGTGTTATCATCTATCCTTACAAAATCGCCTATTTTGGTTCCCTCATGTATAACGACATTATTTCCGATTACACACTCTTTCCCGATTGCCACATTTTCTCCAATAACAACAAATGCGCCAAAATGAACATCCGCCCCTATTACAGCGGTTTTTTCTATTGATACGTTTTCATTCATGGCTTTCTCCATAAAAGTATCACCAGTTAACATAAGATGAAATTACTAACTCATCCCAGGATATATTACTTCCTTTAATATTGTCTATATTCTCTGTTCTACATTTTATAAATTTTACTGAAAAATAGACATCTCGTCTGGGCTGAAATTTTAATTCAAATTCAGCTTCTTTGAATTTTTCTACAACACCGGAAAGAAAATTCTTAGATTCTCCGTCTTGTTCTGAATGAGGAGTGTCTATACTTCCCTTACCATGCCTTAATTGCCTTAATGAAATTGCAGATTGAAAAAATATTGAAAATCTGTGCTTTGCTTTAATTAAAATCATATCCGAATTCGGCCTGAGATAGTGCCCTAATCCGTAAGTATAGTTCTTAAAGACATTTACCGAATCATGATGTGTATATACAAACGGGTCTATCTTTGTGTACTCTGCAGTAAATTTCGAATCTGTTAAATGTAAAGGATCAATAACAGAAACTCCCGCCTGCACTGCAAGTTTATTGCCCCAGTAATTCTGGAAAATATCAAACGGAGAGAACAGATCATCAATAAAAAGCTCTCCGTAAAATTTAAAAGATTTTGCAATTACAGCTTTTAAATCCAGGCCCATACATAAATTATCCCTGTCACCAAGAGTATGTTCTGCAATAAGGTATGGGATTACAGGATTCAGATATGCAGTTTCTGCCTGCCTTTTGCCGTAAACAACCGCCTCATTAATGCCAATTGAAATTCCGCGCAGAGGCAGAATCTCCAATCTGTGGGCAGCTATCCACTTGTGGGAATAGTCACTTCTGAGTTCTCCGTGAATGTATGTAAAAAGAGCTCTTCTGCTTATGGGAACAGCTATTTTAAGCATGTCAAATGACGGGGTATTCCCTGACAGGAAAAGAGGAGAATCTTCAGAATATCCCCATTTAATATTCTGCCTCCCCCATTCAATCCTGATTCCCTTTAAATTATATGTAAGGTACGCTTCAGCACTATCCCATGTCTTTTCTCTTTTATCCTTTGATACACTTTGAGGATAGCCCATTGATGCTTTGTAATGCTGAGTATAAAAATTTCCTGTCTCTCCGAAAATTCTTGCATCGGAATATATTCCTAATTCACCGACATTCCCCCTTATAACAGCTCCGTAAAATGCTCTTTTTATGAAATCTCCATTTTCATCATTCTTGTTATTCAGGAATAGAGAGCCTCCCAAAACAACATCCGCATAAAAGGAGCTGCCTTTTCCTTTCCAGCCGTAAAAGTGAGGCTCATATTCTTTTTTATCTATTTCACACTTACTGTTTTTAAGTTTATCGTGGAATTCTCCCTTTAAGCGTTCAAGTATAGACAAATCCAGTTTTGAAAAATCTCCTTTGTGTGCTTTTACGTAAGAGTCTATTATTTTAACATATTCTGCAGCTTTATCACGTGAAAAAGGCTTTGTACCCATTATTCTGCCGCTCAAAGCACCTTTAATATTCATCCTGTCAAAATAGCAGTATGCATAGTGATCAAGAGGAAGATTAACACTCTGACTGTAAACAATATCGGTTATTGTAAAAATCAATGCACCTGCAATGAAAGTACTGATTCTTCTTTTCATGTTTCTCCGTTCATTTTATCAGCAGCATTTTACCTGTAATAATTTGATTTTTAATTGAAACCTTATAAATATAAATTCCTGAAGGCGGAATACTGTTTAAATTTTCAGATGTATTCCATACAATCCTTGTTTCCCCGCTTGTGCTGATTTTTTTAAAGCTGGAAAATACTTTTCTTCCTCTTATTGAATAAACACTGAAATACATATTAACCGGGAATTTTACTCCGTTTTCAGGAATTTTTACTATTATGTTTGATGTACTGTTAAAAGGATTGGGAAATGCATTTGAAACTGTAAACTTTTCAGGAATAATTCTGCTATTTTCATCTATAACTTGCATCCGAATCCCCTGCATAGATTTAAATGCGTCAAACTTACCGAATCCCCACACCGGATCCCAGTATTCACCTTGAAGAACATCGTTCTGCGCTCCATATATGATTGCACTTTTTACCTGTGAGGCTGAAAGATTCGGATTCTTTTCAAAAAATAGTGCTATTGCTCCTGTCACATGCGGAGCAGCCATACTTGTTCCTCTCATGGCATAATGCACACTGTCTGTTGCAATATAATGATAATCAGGGCTGTAATGGACAAATGAAGACAGAGATGAAACAATGTACTCTCCCGGAGCTGTAATTGTCGGTTTTTGCCAAAACTCTGAGAGACTCGGCCCGGGACTGGAAAAATGACATATATCACCTGCTGTTATATCTCCGGGCCCCCATGGATCGCTAAAAAGGCTTGGCCATTCTGTACGTGAAACATATGCTCCGACTGCTATTGTAAACATGCTGTTTCCAGGCTCTGCAACAAGATAATCATTTGAATAATTGTCCGATATATGCGCTGAAACGGATGTATCATAAAGCCACCCGTGGAATTGACCTGCATTGCCGTAAAAGGTCAATTTCCACTTTCCTTGATACAAATTATCAACAAATCCGTTTTGCGTACGGGAATCGGAAATTGTCAGAAGCATCTCCACATCAGAAGAAGTTTCCGATGGTTTTCCTATTGTCAGATATACTGTCCCGGAATCTGTATCAAATTTATAATCTCCCTGATCCTTTACAGGGCCCACAACTTCCCCTTTGGGGGTTGTTACTTTTATCTGCAGAGCAGTATAATCTATTGACCATATATCAAATGACACATAATCTTCTACGTTTTCGCTGATGCAGTCAACTGAAAACTCAACAACAGCGCTGTCATCTAACGTTGGTGAAGGTTCTCCATTAGAAAGTTCTCCGGTAAAGTGAATCGGTCTCTGGCCGTCATTCCCTGCAGCAACAACTATTGCCCTTCCTTTTTCCCCTGAAAGCAAATTATCCATATACTTTTCATAATCACTTGTACCATTGTGAGGACCTCTCTGAGTCCCGAAACTGATATTTACGACAGCAGGTTTGCCAAGCTGCCTGGCTTTTTCAAAAATGTATGAAGCTGCATCACAGATATTTGAGGAAGGTACAATACCATTGTCTGCGAGTTTTACAATAATCAAATCTGCTTCAGGTGCCATGCCCACATATACACTGTCATCCATGGAGTTCCCTGCAGCCCTTCCATTCCCTGCTGCGATTCCTGCAACATGAGTACCATGGCCGGAATAATCTTTGCCTCCTATATTCAGATAATGATTTGCCAATGCATCATTAATTTGTGAATTTGTAAATTCAGTTCCGTAACCTGCAGAAGGGGCCGGCCCGGCTTTATCAGTCTGGTCCCAGATAAATAAAATTCTGGATTTGTTATCATTTGTAATAAAATCTCTATTAGTCCAGTCAATACCATAATCTGCAATTCCGATTATTACATTTTTACCTGTGTATGAAGTGCCTGAAACCCCGCTGTGAAGTTTGTCAACTCCAATATCCTTTATGCTGATATCCAGCATGGGATTGCACATTGCAGCAGCATCAACGGATTCTATTCCGGGAATCTGTGATAATAATTTAAGCTGGGATATTGATATTCTTGCAGTAGCAATATTCCCTGCAGCAGTACTTATACGAATGCCGTTTTGGGACAATCTTTCAGGATGTTCTGTATTAATAAAAATATTTATAAATTCTTTATCTGAATTATTTTTGTATATTCCCTGTGTATCATCTGCTTTAAGCATCTGCAATTTATGCCTTAAAGACGGGGACATAATATTTTTCAAGTCCTGGGCAAAACTGAATGAATATAAAACAACTGTCAAAATCAATATTAAAAATTTAACAAACCTGCCGGCTCTATTCATAATAATTTTACCTGTCAATTTCACGAGGATGAAAAGTTCTGATCACCTCTTTTAAAAATTCACGGTCAAGATGCGTATAAATCTGAGTAGTTGAGATGTCCGAGTGCCCAAGCATTTCCTGGACAGCTCTCAGGTCTGCTCCGCCTTCGAGAAGATGCGTTGCAAAGGAATGCCTTAGAGTATGAGGGCTGATATTTTTTTTTATCCCCGCTTTTAAAGCATACTCCTTCAAATTTTTCCATACTGAAATACGAGACATTCTGGTTCCGCGTATACTCAGAAAAAGAAAATTTCCTGCCTTGCCTTTTAATGCAAGAACAGGACGTACATCCTTAAGATACATATTTATATAATAAACAGCACTGTCGCCTATTGGGACCATTCTCTCCTTGCTTCCTTTTCCGAAAACTCTGCAAAAACCTTCATTCAGATTCAAATTACTGAATGATATATTAACAGCTTCGGAAACCCGCACACCTGTTGCATACATAAATTCAAACAGAGCCCTGTCTCTCAGCCCTTTTTTTGTTTTTAAATTCGGAGTCCTGAGTATTTGATCAACTTCGTTTATATTCAATACAGTAGGCAGGTACTTCTTCAGTTTCGGCGTTTCAAAATTCAATAAAGGGTTTTGTAATAATTCTCCGTTTTCATAAAGAAACATGTTAAACATTTTTATAGCGCTTATATTTCTTGCAATGCTGGAGTTTGCCATTCCTGTTTTTTTTAGAATCATGACAAGCTCGTTTATATGTTTAGATTCCACATCATCAAGAGTTTCTATCCTTTTTCCCTGCAGGAACGACAGATATCTCTTTATATCATTCTGATAAGCTTTTTTTGTGTTGTCAGACAGGCCCTGATCAAGAATAATATGCTGCAGGAATCTTCTTAAAAGGGATTCAAAATCTGACTTCCTATCTGATGAACGGATTTCCATTTCGCTCCTCGCCAACAGTCGTTTTCGGACCGTGGCCGGGGTACACAACAGTATCATCCGGCAATGAGAGAATTTGCTTTTGTATTGAATCCAACAGCTGCCCGGATGATCCTCCGGGAATGTCAGTACGGCCAATCCCTCCTTCAAAGAGTGTATCACCGACAATGACAAAACCATTACCTGCAAGCCCGATACTGCCCGGTGTATGGCCTGGTATCTCAATTACATCAAGCGTGAGAGATCCTATTTTAATTTTGCTCCCCTGTGAAATATTAGAAACCTTCCCGTCATATTTATAATCCAGGCCGAGAAATGCTGAAAAATTTCTCACACTATCACGAATAAGAATCTCATCCTTTTTATTAATAAAAACTTCAGCTCCTGTTTCCATAACAATTTTATGCAATGCGCCTATGTGGTCGTAATGTCCGTGAGTAATCACTATTTTAACAGCATTCCAGCCTTCATCTGCAAGTTCCTGCAGAATAATTTCAGATTCATCTCCCGGATCAACAACGCAGGCTTCTTTTGTACTGCTATCTGCAACAAGTATACAGTTTGTTTCAAGAGGTCCGACAGCAAAAGATTTAATTTTCAGATTACTCTTCTTCTCTTTTTCCATAACAAGCCTTAACGCATACTCCGCATATATACTGTCCGATACCTTTTATTTTGGAAAATTCTTTTAACTTATTATAACACAACGAAAAATTATAATCTGATGCTTTTTCGCCAAGCGCTTCTGCCGGGCATTTCGAGATACACCGCGTGCAACTTCCACAGCCGAATTCCACCGGTGAATCGGTTTTCAATGGTATATCAGTCAGGACAGTTATAAGCCTGATCTGCGAACCGTACTTTTCATTAACAATAAGATTGTTCCGGCCTCTCCATCCCAGGCCTGCTGCTTCAGCAACAAGCCTGTGCGAAACATGCGCTACCTGTTTTTCCCAGTCAATTATCTGCGATGCAGGAACAGGCAGGGCTTTATACCCTCTTCTCATTATCTCCTGTGTCATGAGGAATGCATTATTGTCAAGATTAATATTTGCCTGGCGATAATGCCATTTGTAAAGTAAGGTGGGTCGATCCTCAATTCCATATAGAACTTCTTTTGAAAGAACTGTTGCCATTGATATTCCATACTTCATACCGGACAACTCTTTATCGGAAAGATAAAAATACTTCTTCAAAGGTTCGATATATGCCACACCGAATAGTTGAATACCTTTATCAATTACCAATTCTTTTAATTCGGAATAATTCTTCTCCTCAGGAGTCATCTTCTTTTCTGCCTTCATCCGGTAAAACAGTTTCAGCAAGGGAAAGAGCAATTCCTGAAAGCATAACTTCCGGGCCCAATTTTGTAAAATCACCGGAAAGTATCTCGGTTTCAACATTTGAATAGAGCGAACAGCCTGCTCCCTTCTCAATTATCAATCCGGACAATCTGCTCTTGTGTTCAGCGATAAATGTAACTTCTCCAAGCATTTCACTCACAACATATCCGGAGCAGAAATGGAGCTGAAGATGTGTAGATAACGTATAAACGGATATAAGATTTCCTCTTTTATCTCCGATAGGAATATCAGGATAAATCTCAAGAGAAAGTTTGCGATTTTCTTTTTTGTTTTCAAGTACCATTCTGAAACATTGCCCTTCTTTTTCATACTCTGTTTCAAGTACCCGGGCAATTTTGTCAATATTTTTTTTATCAAACATGAAAGTCATATCTCTTTTCCTCTTCAAAAATGTTATAGGAAAAGCACAATGTGCATTACAATTCCGGAAATAAGAGGTATTGTAATATTGTCGTCAATTTTATCAATAAAAATATCCGCTGCTGTTCCTGCAGCCATTCCTGTTAACCCCGCAGCAAAAGGAAGGTTCGGCACAGCAAGTATTATCAGAAATCCTGTTGCTATAAAAACAAGACAGCCTATACATGTTTTATCTTTAAATAATTTTCTTTTACCCCATTTTTTGCCTGCCAGGGCGCTTAGAGCGTCAGATAAAGCGACAAAAAGCATAACTGAGATTGCAACACTTTGATTAAATATAAGAACAGAAACATAAAAAGCTATTAAAAGATTTGTTGCACCTGTAAATTTCTGTTTTTCATGAAACCGCAATAATGGGCCTACAATTTTATCAAAAATTTTAGCACATTTAAAACTGAAGAATCTGCAGAGTTCAACGCTGACAGCGAAAACAATCAATAATCCCAGAATAAATAATAATTCATGTTTTTCAATAAACAAATAAGAAATAGGAAAAACAACAGAGCTTATGTGTATTACTTTTCTCTTTAATTCCTGTCTCATCTCAAATTTTCTCCTATTTGTTCAATCATAGTATTGAATTTCTAATTTCCTCGACTCCGGTTTTGGGCCCTTTTTTATGTTTGAATACAGACGAGCCTGCAACAAGGACATCAGCCCCTGCACGAACTGCCCGTACTGCAGTTCTCGAATTAATTCCTCCGTCAACTTCAATTTTTGTATTAAAAGATGATGAACTAATAATTTTTTTAAGCCCTGTTATTTGCCGTTCAGCGCTTTCAATATATTTCTGCCCGCCAAAGCCGGGATAGACACTCATAACAAGCACAATATCAATATATTTTAATAAATGTACAACCCTGTTAATCTCTGTATCCGGATTAATTGCAATACCGCATTTCGTGTTACTTTCTTTAATCCTGGTTATAATTTTATTGTGGTCGACATCAAGTTCGACATGAAAGATAATACCGTCAACACCTGCATCAACAAAGGGATTGACATAGGCCTCGGGATCTTCAATCATTAAATGAGCCCACAGCTTTAGTTTTGTGACTTTTCGTACAGAAGCGGCAACAACCGGCCCGAAAGATATATTCGGCACAAAGTGGCCGTCCATAATATCGAGATGGAGAGAATTAATACCCACATCTTCCACTGACCGGATATCTTTTTCAAGATTTGCAAAATCCGCAGCAAGTATAGAAGGACTTATTTCAACATTGTTCATCAATTATCTTCCTCTTTAAGGCTGCTCACTACAAGATCAACTTCTGCGCCTCTTTCAGTCTCTTCTCCCGGATCAGGGGATTGTTCAATAACCGTATCAGGCAGCAGTTTTCTGTTCTTTCTTTTAGTAACTTTACCGATTTTAAGTCCGGCTTTTTGAATGATTTTTCCTGCTTCTTCCAGGCTCCTTCCCGAAACATTCGGAACTATAAAACTTGCAGGCATATGTCCGAGGCTTACGGTAATGTCAATTATTTCCTGTTCCTTCACTTCACTTCCTTCAGGAAGAGACTGTCTGCATACTACACTTTTCGGATAGTAGTTATCATATTCGTAAAAAATTTCACCTAACACAAGGCCTGCCTGTTTCAGGACAAATTCGGATTCTCTCTCTGATGAACCTGTTATTTTGGGAACCTTGACCATCTTCTCTCCTGCTGACACAATAACATAAATACGCCTGCCCTTTTTTACTCTTGAGAATGGAAGCGGGTTCTGACTGATCACTGTTCCGGCCTCATAGTGGTCATCAAATTTTTCTCCGTCCTTAATAATCGTAAAACCACTTTTGTCCAGTACTTTTTGTGCATCATCAAATGATAGTTCTGTTACATCGGGAAGTTCCTTTTCAATGCCGTGATGAGTTAAAACAGGCATAATCACAATATCAGCAAGAAGCACCAAAAATATTAATAAAACAATACATGCTGCAAGTCCGTAGATTACAGTCTTGTATTTTTTTATCAAGTCGATTATTTTACTCATCGTTCCCTCTGTTTTTTTTCATCCTTACAGCAAAAGATCCATCTGTTTTATGAATGTGGGGAAATGTTGCAACAAAACCCTTTTTATCCGTTACTTTTGAATTTACAAATTTCTCAGCTTTTTCAATAGAAAATTCTTTATGATTTATTAAAAATTGTTCAATTTGTTTTTGATTTTCCTCTGGAAGAATTGTACATGTACTGTATACCAGAACGCCTCCCGTTTTTACTGCCCTCGCACATGATTCCAAAAGATTTTTTTGTAATCGGACTGCATTATCAACATCTCTCTCTCTTCTCTTCCATCGGAGGTCCGCTCTTTTACTCAAAACACCTAACCCTGTACATGGTGCATCAAGAAGAATCTTATCAACAGACCTTACAGGCAAATTTAACGCATCAGCTGACATAATATACATTTTATCTATCCCCAGCCGTTTACAATTTTCAGAAATCCTCTTCAGCCTGTTCATGCGCAGATCCATGCTTATTACTAAAGATTTGCCTTTTGACAATTCATTAATGTGGCATGTTTTCCCTCCCGGTGCTGCTGCAACATCTGCAATAATTTCTCCGGGCTGCGGATCCACAAGATGAGCAACAATACCTGCACTTTCATCCTGTACTGAAATAAATCCTTTCCTGAAAAATTCCGAATTTATTACAGGCCCGATATGTTTAACTCTGACAAATTCATCAAGTATTTCGGATTGTTCCGCATCTTTATCAAATTTTAAAATTTCCGAAAAAGCTTCTTCTCTTGATACTTTATTTAAATTTATCCTTATTCCGAATACAGGCCGTTTGTTATCTGCTCTACATAATTGCTCTGTTTCATCTTCCCCTATAAACCCTGTCATCCTGTTAACAAACCAGGCAGGGTGTGAATATCTTATAGAAATATAATCTTCAACCGCATTTTTTTTCAATTCTACGCCAAAAACCGGATTTTTAACAACTGCTCTTAATATTCCGTTTGCAACTCCTGACCAGTATTTTCCGTTTAACTCTTTTACAATCTGAACAGTTTCATTGATAGCCGCATAATCAGGCACACCATCCATAAATAATATTTGGTAGAGGCCAGTCTCTGCTGCACGTCTGAATTTTTCCGGAACTTTTTCCCATTTTTTATGATATTTGCTGCTTAATATCCAGTCTAAATATTTGAGCTGCCTTAATGTGCCATGCACAATATCAACAATAAATGAACGGTCTCTCTTGTCAAAATACTCTATTCCTAAAGAACTGCCGATATCAGTATTCAGGAATTCATCTTCCTTTAAAAACTCCATCAACAGCAATACAGCTTCTTTTCTCGCAGATATCTTGTTTTTCTGATTAACCGCCATTATCTCTGCTATTCCGAAATGCAGTGCCGGGATTTATAGAATGGCCTCTTAAAAATTCCGAAACAGCCATTCTTCGTTTCCCCTGTATCTGTATTTCCCTTATTAAGACACTACCTTTGCCGCATGCAATTGAAAGTCCATCTTTATCAATTGCTGTAACAATCCCGGGCTTTTCCTCGTTATCATCATTAATAACAGAAGATAGATAAAATTTAACTCTTTTTCCATCCATAAATGAGAAAGCTCCGGGAAAAGGAGAAAATGCTCTTATCCGGTTTACTGTCTTTTGAGCATCCTCATCCCAATTAATTTCCGGAATATCAGGAGTTATTTTTGGCGCTTTTGTAACCCTGCCTGTCTGCAAAAATGTTTCAAAATCACCATTTTCAATTAAATTCACCGTTTCAAGCAAGAGCCCGCTTCCAATTAAAGATAATTTATCGTGCAGTTCTCCTGCTGTTTCGGATTCTCCTATTTCGACTTTCTGCTGCAGAATTATTTCGCCTGTGTCTACTCTCTCGTTAAGGAAGAAAGTTGTTACACCTGTCTCTTTTTCACCGTTTAATATTGCCCATTGTATGGGAGCAGCCCCTCTGTATGCAGGCAGCAGAGATGCATGAAGATTTACAGCACCCTTCTCCGGCATATCAATAACATGCCTGGGAAGGATTGGAAATCCTACAACAATAAAAATATCGGCCCTGAATTCATTTAACTTTTGTAAAAAATTCGGTTCCTTGAGATTGTCTACCTGATATAAAGGGAGATTGTTCTGTACGGCAAATTCCTTTACAGCCGTACCTTTCAATTTTCTTCCTCTGCCCTTGGGTTTATCTCCGCGTGTTACTACACCTGCAATTTCATGTCTGCTTTCAGTTAGCTTCTCAAGGCTTGGTACTGAAAATTCAGGGCTTCCAAAAAAAAGAATCCGCATATTTTTACTTCTTATTAATCAATTGCGCAACTGAACTTCTCGTTATTTCAATTTTTACATTTTCAGAAATCTTCAATAAAAGTGTGTTTTCTTTTTCTTTTATTCCTGCAACTGTTCCGATTATACCGCCCGCAGTAAGGATTTTATCGCCTTTTTCAATAGTATTAAGCATTTGCCGGTGTTCCTTCTGCTTTTTTGCCTGAGGCCTGATCATCAATAAATACATTATTACAAGAATCAGAACAAGTGGCAAAAAGCCTAAAAGCGGATTACTCTGCGAACCCTGTGCTGCATTCTGCCCTGCCATTCCAAATACTAAAAAAATGTGATTCACGTTCTCCTCCTTAATTATGAATAATAATTGTTGAGAAAATTTTGTTTCCAAATAATAAAATCTTCTTCAATGATATGCTTTCTTGCCTCTTTTACAATATCCATAAAAAAATGAACATTGTGAAGGGTTGCAAGCCTTAACCCTAATATCTCGTCAGCTTTAAAAAGATGCCGCAAATATGCCCTTGAGAAATTTCTGCATGTATAACAAGAGCATGAATCATCAATCGGCGAAAAATCATCAAAATATGCTTTGTTTTTTATAACAACTTTACCATTTTTTGTAAAAAAAGTTCCGTTTCTTGCATTGCGTGTAGGAATTACACAATCAAACATATCAATACCAAGAGAAATTGCATTAAGAATATCTTCGGGCTTTCCCACTCCCATAAGATACCTCGCCTTGCTTTCAGGAAGGATTCCAGCAGCAAGCTCTGTTAGTTCAAACATTTTCTCTTTTGGTTCGCCTACAGCAAGCCCGCCGATTGCATAACCGTCAAATCCGATTTCAATTAACTTTTCAGCACTCTCTTTACGTATATCAGGATAAATACTCCCCTGCACAATGCCGAATATAGCCTGTTTTTTCTGCAAGGGCGGCTCTGTGTCAATAAATCTTTTTTTTGCTCTGTCTGCCCAATTCAGAGTCCTGTAATTCGCTTTTTTTGCAGTTTCATGATCAACTGGATACGAAGAGCACTCGTCAAGAACCATCATAATATCAGTACCGAGATTTCTCTGTATATCAACAACTGATTCAGGAGTAAAAAAATGGTACGAGCCGTCAATATGTGATTGAAATTTAACCCCTTCATCATTTATTTTCCTTAATTCAGCAAGACTGAAAACCTGATACCCGCCGCTGTCTGTTAAAAACGGGCCTTTCCACTGTGTAAATTCATGCAGCCCGCCTGCTTTTAAAATTAAATCATCTCCCGGCCTTAAAAAAAGATGATAAGTATTTCCAAGTATGATTTTAGCGCCTGCATCTTCTAACTCCGCAGGAGATAATGTTTTCACTGTTCCCTGTGTCCCTACAGGCATAAATACGGGTGTTTCAACATCACCGTGAGGTGTTGATAACATACCTGCCCTTGCACTTGAGTCCCGGTCTTTTTTGATAAGTTTAAACACTATTTCCCGAAAATTATTTTAATAGCCTGTTTAAGTGTGTTTATTCCTGTAATTTCTATATTAAAATCATTTTTTTTCAAAGAAGACACGTTCTGCACAGGTAAAATTATTGTTGTATACCCTAGCCGCTGCGCTTCCTTGATTCTGGATTCAGCATTCGGCACACCTCTGATTTCTCCGGTTAGCCCTATCTCTCCTGCAATCACTGTTTTAAGGTCAACAGGTATTGAAAAATAACTTGAGATTACAGCGCATGCAACTGCCATATCTACGGAAGGTTCCGTAATTTTCAAACCTCCTGCAATTGTTGCAAAAACATCTTTTGTTCCGAACCGAAGGCCTGCAATCTTTTCAATTACAGCCAATATTATTGCCAGCCTCCTGGAATCAACACCTGTAACGGTTCTTTGAGGAATCCCGTAATTAGTAGCTGATACAAGCGCCTGAACTTCCACTAAAAGGGACCTTGTGCCTTCAAGAGCAGCATTAACAACTGTGCCCGGGGTAGGTTTTTCATGATGAGAAGCAAGAAACTCCGAAGGGTTATGAACCTCTTTCAAGCCCTTGCCTGTCATCTCAAATATACCTACTTCCTGTGTCGAGCCGAACCTGTTTTTAACCGGCCTGAGCAGGCGGAAATAGTTATTGTCGCCTTCCATTAAAATTAAGACATCAACAAGATGTTCCAGTACTCGTGGGCCTGCAATACTACCCTCTTTATTAACATGCCCCACCAGAAATAACGGTACCTGAGTTTTTTTTGCAGTACTCGTTAAAATATGCCCGCTGTAACGTACCTGGCTTATATTCCCGGGCATTGTTTCGAGATTTGAAGAATAAACTGTCTGTATTGAATCAACAATTGCCAGGTCAGGTCTTTGATTTTCAATTAAGCCTGCAATATCATCAGTATCAGTTTCCGATGCAAGAAGAAGATTCCCCCCGGTAATACCTATGCGCACAGCACGTGATTTTATTTGTGAAAGAGATTCCTCTCCTGACACATAAAGTACTGTCATGCCTTTATTAATAAGTGAGGAACATATCTGGAGAAGCAGGGTTGATTTGCCTATTCCGGGTGCTCCGCCAATTAAAGCAACAGAACCGGGAACAATTCCTCCTCCGAGAACTCTGTCAAATTCATTTATGCCTGTTACAATTCTTTTATGGTCTTCTTCCTTAATACTCTCTATTGGATAAGGGACTGCTGTACTTTTCCTACTGCTTTTTACTGATGATTTTGTATCAATCTCTTCTACGAACGAATTCCACGCACCGCATTCAGGGCATTTCCCAAGCCATCTGTAAGCCTGATAACCGCATGATTGACACACATATTTTGATCTGTTCTTTTTCATAAAGTCATATAATTTACGAATAAATCAATAAAACACAAAGCGTTTTAACTGATTTTTATTGAGCTGATAAATTCTTTAACAGCCTTTTCTCTACTTGATAAAAATTCCTTAGGAGTCCCTTCAAATACAATTTCGGCCATGCTCAGCATTGCAATCCTTGTACCTATTGAAGTTGCAGTAGCCATGTCGTGCGTCACAACAATAGAGGTAACACCTGTCTTCTCCGTTGTTTTTTTAATCAACATATCAATTGATCTTGCCATAACAGGGTCTAGCCCGGTTGTAGGCTCATCAAAAAGCATATATTCAGGGTCCATCATCAGCGCCCTTGCAAGGCCGACTCTCTTTTTCATGCCTCCGGAAAGGTCAGACGGATACTTTTTACGGATATCATCCAAGCCTACGAGTTCCAGTTTCTCAATAACTTTTCTTTCGATTGCTATTTTTGGAAGAACCGAATGCTCTTTTAATGCCAGACTTAAATTTTCCTCTACATTCAGAGAATCAAATAATGCTGCACCCTGAAAAAGCATTCCGAACTTCTTTCTTATCTCAAATAATTCTTTTCTCGGCATAACGGTTATATTTTGCTCATCAACAATAATTTTACCGCTGTCCGGTTTTAAAAGCCCTATTATTGTTTTCAACAGGACACTTTTCCCAACACCGCTTTTCCCGATTATGACAAGTATCTCGTGAGGGAATACATCTAATGAAACATTCTTTAAAATTATCTCATCATTAAATGATTTATATATGTTAAGAATCTTAATCATAAGCTAAAATAAAATTACGGCAAGTATGTAATCACTAATTAAAATGTAAGTGGAGGATGCTACAAATGCTTTAATAGTTGATTCGCCCACTCCCCTTGCACCGCCTGCTGTTCTGAACCCTATTGACGAACCTATTAGTGCAGTACCACCGCCGAATACAAGAGCTTTTATCAATCCTGAAAATACATTGTGCAGTGCAAAATACTTCTGAACACTTGAAAAGAATGTTACTGCTGAAATATTAAGTAAAGCACCTGCAACAACAAATGCGCCGAGATGAGCAAGAAGGTTTGAATAAATAACAAGAACGGGCATCATAATCCAGCCGGCATGAAAACGGGGAGCTGCAATGTACCGCACAGGATCAATTGCCAATGTCTCCAATGCTTCAACTTGTTCGGTAATTTTCATTGTCCCGATTTCAGCTGCAATTGATGCTCCCACTCTTCCTGCAACAACAAGCCCTGTAAGAACCGGTGAAAGTTCAATAAAGATTGCAGCACTAACTGCAGTTCCGAGAAAATCGAGAGAAATTACCCCTCTGAACTGGTATGCTGCCTGCCATGAGGATACAGCTCCGGTAAAAAGGCTTACTACAGTAACAAGGGGAAGTGACTTAACGCCTATCCGGTACATCTGTTCAAACAGAAGATGCCTGTCCTTATACCAACTCCTGTAAAATGAAAATATCCTTCCGAGAAGAATGGAATATGAACCTATTTCCCTGCAGACAGAACATAGACTTTTCCCTGTAAACTGAAGCCATTTACAGATCATCAACGGTACAGCCCTTTTGTTTCAATAAATTGCTTCACATTTTCAGGCACCCAGAAACTTACTGATTCTCCATTATGGACGCTTTCGCGTATTTGAGAAGAAGATATATCAATTAAAGGGGTTTTTATAATTTTAACTTTATTAATAAATCTTTTTTCCGCTTTTGATAAATCAAATCCAGGCCTTACCGCAACAACAGTGTCAATGCTTTTTAAGACCTCATCAGGCTGATACCAATTGCCAAGTCCGAGGAAATTATCACACCCGATTATCAGCACGAATTCATCATCCGCGAAATCAGGAGAATTCTGGAACATTCTAATTGTATCAATTGTAAATGATTTTCCCTTGCGTCCGATCTCTATATCAGAAACATGGAAGTAAGGATAGTCGTGAATAGCTATCTTCACCATTTCCAATCTCAGACCTGCTTCAGTTACAGTATTTTGAATTTTGTGCGGAGGAGACCCTGCAGGTATAAAAAATATCTTATCAAGGCACAAACCTGTTCTTACAGCTTCTGCAATAATCAAATGGCCTGTATGAATCGGATCAAATGTGCCGCCAAATAAACCAATTCGCATTTTTAATTTTCTTTATTTTTAATCTTTAATTTTTCTATTTCTTTTAATTCTTTCTCAGATTTTTCCGCATAAGACGAGTTCGGATATTCACTCAATATTTTATTGAAAGCTGTTTTTGCACCCTCCGTTTTTCGCATTTTTAAATTACATACTCCGGTCCAATAAATAGCTTCAGGTACAAATCTGGATTCCGGATATTTTTCCAAAAGGCTGTTAAAAGATATAACTGCTGAATCGAAATAGCCCATTTTTCTGTATAGTTCGCCTGTTTTAAATTCTTTTTTTGCCAGTTTTTCCCAGCATTCATTCAGAATATTTTTTGCTTTTGGAATTAGAGTGGAATTAGGATAATCGTCAATAAACTGCTGGAAATGAGTAATTGCTTTTTGTGTATATTCCTGATCTAATGCATAGTTCGGTGAAAGTTTATAATAACACATTCCGATTTTATATTCCGCATTATCAACAAATTCGCTCTGAGGCAGGCTCCTTATAAGTTTAGAGTACTCCTGAATGGCAAGCACATATTCCTTATCATAATAATAAGATTCGGCAAGATAATACTGAGCTTTCTCAATAATTATATTACCGGGATTGTTAAGAACTATAATATTAAAATTTGTCTTGGCACGAAAATAGTCACCTTTATCAAAAAATCTTTTTGCATATTTATATTGATCATCTGCTGATAATTTATAAATATCAACACTTTTTTTATTACAGCCGGCTATAATTAAAACGGAAAAAATAAATAAAAACACTTTAAATATTTGCTTATTCATAATATTTAAACTCCAGATATTTAATTGCTTCTCACCCAATAAAAAAGTGAGCCTATTATAGTAATTACTACAACTGAAACCACTGGTTCCAGCCATGAAAGTCTTCTTTTATTTGTTATAAAAATACCTTTTCCTATAATTCTGCCTTTTTGCTCAACAGCAGGTATTCTTGAAATACTGATAGTATCAGCACTTGTTTTTTCAAATTTTCTATTAAACAGGATCTGCCCGGCCTTGTTGGCCATATTTAAATTCAAGTTTAGAATCACTTCCCTTTTACAACTTTTTGCCGAAAAATGTTTTCCTTTGCCTGTTTCTTTATATAGTACGGAAACATTAAGAACTATGAAAGAAATACTTTTATCATAATTATCATTTTTCTGAAAATTTACTCCATTTCCTCTTTTTACAAATCCGGCAGTAAGGCTGTTTTTAATAAAAGATGCAATTGGGCTTTTATCAGGTGATAACAGGCATATTTGCTCACTGCTGTTTAGCGGAATTTCCTGTGCAATTTGCTGAGCCATACTGTCTACAATATCAAGGTTCGTCTTAAACAACAAACCAGCATCTGCATTCCTGGAAACAAACAAGAGAATAAAAACCCATAATGCTATGCTTAACAGGTTTTTCTTTAAATATACAACTAAAGATTTGACAACTTGTTCCATAATTTGTGTTAAACCTGATAAAATAATTCAGTATCCTTTAAATACGTAAAACACATTGAGCGATATACCAGAAATTATTTAAGCCGTACTGTTTCTGCATTACAACCGCCAGGTCAAGAAGAAATTGAGGATGTTTAAAAACTCTTTCATTTGAGAATAGCGAATTCCAGTTAAACAGGCTAATTCCTGCAGAATAATTTTCAGCATCAGTATCTTTTTGGTAAAAAAAGCCTCCTCTCATTGTAAGATGTTCGAAAATATTTATTTCACATCCGAAATGAGGTTCTCGTATTGCTCCCTTGCTCTCTTCGCTTACATTTCTCACATCAAGAGAAAATGTAAATTTTTCAAACGGTTTATATGAAAACCCCACATTAAGGGTTTCATCTGCAAACCTTTCAATGGCCATCCTGTCATTTTTAAATTGGTTTGGTAAATCTAAAAAGAATAACCCAATCGTGATTTTATTGTGTGTTTTTAATCTTAGTCCGTATCTGTAACCCATTTTACGTATCGTCCGGCCGTCAACACTTCTTGTAAATAAATCACCTGCTATTCCTATCTGAACCTCGGGCGCCAAATCAACAGACATTCCGAATGTTGTATTCTGATTATTTTCATAATTATCACTTGAAAATATAGTCGGTCTCTCAAGTCTTTTGAAATTAAATAAAGATTCCTCTCCGAAAAGAATCCCAAACTGCACTCTCTTTAAAGAGAGTGTTATTCCCTTTAAAAAAAGACCTGTTGAGTTAATCCCGTGGAAATTTTTCAAATTATTATTATAAGCAATAAAAGGAGAAAATCCGTTTATAAAAAAAGATAATTTAACACCGTCATTTTTGCATTTTGCACTGAAAGATGCAGGATTAAAATCAAGTGAAGCCAAATCATCTTCAATTGAAACGAATGCTCCTCCCATACCAATAGATCTTGCCTTTACAGTGCTCAATGTGGCAAGTTTATCTGTCTGGCTGTAAAGGTTCGGAATAAAGGCTGAGAATAAAAAAGAACAAACGAAAAAAATAAGCACAAACCGTCTTGGAATAAAATTCATTTTTTAAGCAACTTTCCCGCATTCCCCAAAAATACTGATACTAATAAAATAAGAAGACTTATTATAAGAATAAAATTAGGAAAAATCAACCCATGTTTTGTGAAAAAAGTTAATGACGTATTTGTTGAAATGTCATGTACAATAGTTGTTCTTGTATCTATAGATGATTTATCAACATATCTGCCATAAGGGTCAATAAATCCGGATATTCCTGTATTTGCGCAGCGGACAACCCACGCCCTGTTTTCAATTGCACGCAGTACAGCTATTCTTTCATGCTGAAACGGCCCTGATGTTCTGCCGAACCATCCGTCATTTGTGATAATCACTAAAAACTGCGCACCCTTATTAAAAAATTTTCTGACAAGATCAGGGAAAATAGAATCAAAACAAATAACTGTTCCGAATTTTATGCTGCTGTTTCCTTTACGCGGTATGAATGAAAATACAACTATTGAATCGCCAGCTGAGAAATCCCCTGTATCAAGATTAAGCTTATCTATTAATTTTCCAAAAAACGGAAGCGTCTCCCTGAATGGAACATACTCGGAGAAAGGGACAAGGTGCATTTTTGCGTAAGACAGCATTTTCATTATCCCTGGCTTTATTAAAAATGCCGAATTATACGGGTGGCCCTTTCCGTTTTTATCCCATGAATAATCAGGCGCTCCGGTTAGCAGGGTTGAGTTCATGCTGTCAGTTATCAATCTTACCTGTTTCATTCTGGAAAATTTATATCTTATATAAAACGGCATTGCAGTTTCCGGCCATACAATCAGGTCAGGTTTTTGCCCTGCAACAGAAAAGCTTAAATCTTTATACACAACATAGTTGGAATCAATAAATGTTTTTGTCCATTTTTTGTACGGATCAATATTGCCCTGTACGAGAGCGACCTTTATCTTTTTTTGTACGGGGATATTTTTATTCATCATAGTGAAATTGCCGTAGATCCACGGAATCAGGAATAAAAGCAGTGCAGCAGCAGAAGCATATATCTTCTTTTTCCTTTTAGCAGTCAATATAAAATAGATAAGAACATTTATCAGGATAACCCAGAATGTTACACCGTACATACCTGTAAAATGTGCAAACTGGATAAATCTTGGAGAATATGTCTGAGTATATGCAATTGACTGCCATGTAAATCCAAACTCTCCCTTTGATTCAATTATCTCAATAGCTGTCCAGATAAAAGGAGCTGCAAACAGGCCGGCCTCCCCGACTTTTCCAACAATCCATTTCTGCAGCATAAAATAAAGAGCTGTAAATAGAGGCAGATAAAATAAAACACCGAAAAACCCAGGTACTGTCGCCCATGAAATCCAGTATATTGTCCCTCCAACCCAGATTACACCTGATAAATATCCAATCCAGAATATATTTTTAATTGTTAGCCTGCTGTTATTTATCAGATTAAAAAACGGTATAAGTGAAGCAAAAGCAAGAAACCCCAAAGGAGAAGGAGGTGTAGCACCAATTAATAAAATTGAAAAAAGAAATATGTATAAAATTACATACTTTTTCACAAAATACTCCTACTTGGAACCGGTTTGCTCTAAATATGCAAGGTAACTCTGAAGAATAATTGTCGCTGCAATTTTATCGATTTTCTTTTTATCCCTGCTAGGTTTTTTATCCATAGCCTGCAAAGTTCTAATTGCCTGACGTGAGCTTAAACGTTCATCCCACATAACAACATCTAAATTCAGAGACTTACGTATCATTGAAGCGAATCTCTCGGCTTCCGAAGCCATCTTACCTTTTTCACCCTTCATAGTAAGAGGAAGTCCAATTACTATTTTACTTATCTCGAGTTCTTTAGATAATATCTTAAGCTTTTCAATAACCTGCACAATTTTTAAATTATACCAGGTATCAAAAGGCTGTGCTGTAATACCAAGAGGGTCGCTAACAGCAATACCGATTTTCTTTCTTCCGTAATCTATACAAATTATACGGCTCAAATTATCAAGACTCTATTCAATCGGCTGCTTTAGTACTTCTTTTAGAATCTTTCCGGCTTTAAAGTGAGTTTTTCTTCTTGCCGGAACATAAATAATTTGGCCTGTTTTCGGATTTCGCGCCTTTGGTTTGGGTTTTGTTTTTTTAACTTCAAACACACCGAAATCCCTGATCTCAATTCTGACTTCAGGATCAGCTTCTGCCATAAATTCTCTAAGCGCAGTAAAAACACCGTCAACTATCTTCTCTGTTACATAGATACGTTCGTTAACAATCTTTGCAGTTCTCTTTGCAACATCTTTCTTGGTGATAGTGTCCAATTTCCCCATTGATGGCTCCTTTGTTTAATTAAACATAGACTGGACTACTCATCGTTAGATGAATTGTCTCTTTCAACGGAAATTACTCCTTTTAACGAATTCAACTTTCTCTTGATTTTTGTCAGGTGTGAAAGATCTTTTACTTCAATCACCATTCGCACATGAATAATTTGATTTTTTGTTTCAAGATGTATTTGTACAATATCCGTATTTAATGAAGATATTACTTCTGCAACATCTTTCATCAGATGTTTTCGCTCAGTAGAAAGAAGCCTTAATTGTACTAAAAACTGCTGCTGCTCAGTAGTGTCCCATGCAACATTAATATTTCTTTCAGGCTGATTCATCAGGTTTATTGCGTTTACGCAATCTCTTCGGTGAATAACAATACCCCTTCCCTTTGTAACAAAACCAGTGATTGGATCTCCCGGGACAGGCCTGCAGCAGGATGCAAAATTAATGAGAAGGTTATCAACGCCGTGCACACGAATCCCCTGATTTCCTCCTCTTGCTCTACTTACAAATTTTTCTAAAACATTTCTTTTCTCTCTCTGTTTCTGGGACTGTTTAAATTTTTCAGGTGCAATTTCTTTGATTAATTTATGTACAGATATATCACCCTGGCCGACATCTATGTACAGTTGCGATAAATTCGAGATTCCCAGCTTTTCAGCTGCATTAATCAGTTCTTTATTAGTCGGCTTAATCCTGTAGCGTTTAATTCCCTGCTCAATTATCTCTTTACCTATTTTGGCTGCTTCTTCAATCTGAGTTTCTTTCAGCCATCGTTTAATCTTGCTTTTTGCTTTTGATGTTTTTACAAAAGTAATCCAATCCTGACTTGGAGTCTGACTGTCCGAAGTCAGTATTTCCACAGTGTCACCGCTTTTCAATTCAGCGTTCAATGGTATGATTTTACCATTGACCTTGGCACCGAGGCAGTGCATTCCTATGTCAGTGTGAATTTCAAAAGCAAAATCAACCGGTGTTGATCCGATTGGAAGTTTAATCAGATCTCCTTTTGGAGTAAAAACAAATGCTTCTGATTGGAAAAGATTGGTTTTTAATATATCCATATACTCTTCCGCATTCAGATGATCTTCTTCAAGATCAATCATTTCACGAAGCCACGAACTGTATTTATCTATTTCGTCTTCCGATTTCTTTCCTTCTTTGTACTTCCAGTGAGCTGCAATACCTATCTCAGCAACACGATGCATCTCCTCAGTCCTTATCTGAATTTCTACTATATTTCCACCGGGACCGATCACAGTTGTATGCAGGGATTGATACATGTTTAACTTAGGGATTGCTATATAGTCTTTAAACCTGTCGTGAAGAGGGGTATACAGATTGTGGACAACTCCAAGAGCAAAATAGCAGGCATCAATCTCCTTAAGGATGATACGTATGGCAAGCAGATCATACACCTCTTCAAAAGATCTGTTTTTATACTTGATCTTCCTGAAGATTGAATACAGACTTTTAACCCTGCCTTGTATCTTGGCTTCAATTTTGACTTTTTCAAGCTCTGTGATTATAGGAGCCACAACTTTTTGAACGTATTCATCTCTTAACGCGGTTCTCTCTTCGACCTTTTTTCTTATATTTGCATAATCCTCAGGTTCAAGATATTTAAACGAAAGATCATCAAATTCCCATTTGATTTTTGCTATTCCAAACCTATGGGCAAGAGGAGCATAGACTTCCCTTGTTTCCAGTGCAATACGATGAGCTTTTTTTTCAGGAAGATATTGAAGAGTACGCATATTATGAAGCCGGTCTGCAAATTTGATAAAAATAACCCGAAGGTCTTCTATCATTGAAAAAATCATTTTTCTGAAATTTTCAGCCTGCTTTTCAACAGCACTTTTAAATTTAAGTTCGCTTATTTTTGTAACGCCGTCAACTAACTGAGCGATCTCAAACCCGAATGTATCTTTTACTATTTCAATTGTAACGCCTGTATCTTCTACAACATCATGCAGAAGCCCTGCTGCAATTGTCGCATCATCCATTCTAAGTTCAGATAAAATTCTTGCTGTCTCAATACAGTGAACAATATAATGTTCACCTGATTTCCTCATCTGATTTTTATGTGCTTCCAAAGCAAATACAAATGCCTTTTTTAGAAGAATCAGGTTGGGATTTTGATGATAACTTCGTATTTGAGTTATAATTTTACCGAATTCGCGCTTATACTTTTTTTTATAATCGTCAAAATCGATTCTCTGTTCGGAAATTTTTGTTGCTGCTGTAGACATAATCAGAACGGTACCGCACTTTCTTCGTCGTCAAATGCTGCATTTTCAAAAGTAGCCCATTTTTTTATAAAATTCAAAACAACGGTTCCCACCGGACCGTTTCTCTGTTTGCCGATTATTATTTCTGACCTGCCTTCCATGTCCTTCTGCTGTGTTTCCTCTCTTGACATGTAAAATTCAGGCCTGTATACAAAAAGAACAACATCAGCGTCCTGTTCAATTGCTCCTGACTCACGAAGATCAGATAACATGGGCCTTTTGTCTCCTCCTCGTGTTTCAACGGCTCTGGAAAGCTGTGAAAGAGCCACAACAGGTACGTCAAGTTCTTTTGATAAGGCTTTTAATGACCGTGAAATAACAGATATCTCCTGCTGCCTGCTTTCAACGTTTCTCGGCCCCTGCATAAGCTGTAAATAGTCAATAACCACCATACCTATATCAGCTTCTTTTTTCAATCTTCTTGCCTTTGCACGGAGCTCAAGTACGCTTAATCCGGGTGTATCATCAACAAAAATAGGGAGCTCTGCTACTTTGCCGGAAAAAATACCTATTTGCCTCCACTCTTCTTTGGACATCCGTCCTGTCCTTACCGAATGTGCATCTATTCTTGCTTCAGCAGACAGGAGCCTCATTGCAAGCTGGTCACTTGACATCTCAAGACTGAAAAATCCTACAGGCACACCTTCACTTGCTGCATATTTTGCAATATTCAGGCTAAATGCGGTTTTTCCCATTGAAGGCCTTCCTGCAATAATCACAAGTTCCGATGGCTGGAATCCTGAAGTGTATTCATCTAATTTGGCAAACCCTGTAGGAACTCCGGTTACACTGCCCTTTCTTTTGTGGAGCTTATCTATCTTTCTCATTGTTTCATGCATTATTTCCTTGATACCCTGATAGCTCTTTCTTATCTGGTTATCAGAAATGCCGAAAATCCTCTGTTCGGATTTATCAAGAATTTCGTACACATCATACTGCGCCTCATAGGAATCCCGTGCAATATTCGCTGATTCCTGTATGAGTTTTCGCAGCAAGTACTTCTGATGAACTATCTTTGCATGAAAAGCAACATTGGCAGAAGAAGGGACAGATTCCGAAAGCTCAGTAAGATAATATGCTCCACCTACATCATCTAAGATTTTTTTTATTTTAAGTGTCTCAGCAAGAGTTATCACATCAACAGGTTCATTTTTTTCGTATAACTCTATACAGCATGAAAATATTTTCTGGTGCGCGGTTTTATAAAACGATTCAGGGTTAAGAATTTCTATTAACTTACCTATACAATCATTATCAAGCAGCATTGATCCGAGTACAGCTTCCTCAGCTTCTATTGATTGAGGCGGAATTCTGTCAAAAACAGTACTATTGTCTTCTTTTTTCTTATTGGCTATTTTCCTGGTTCCTGCCATAAAGGCTTATCTCCGATAATTGCATCGTATTTCTTCCTCAGTTTTTTCACATCATCCCATACGGAATATTTTTTCCCATTGTCTCTTAAAAGTGCTGCAGGATGATATGTAACAAAAACAGGTATCCCATTGAATTCATGTATCTCTTTTCTGAGATTACCAAGGGTTGTATCTTTTTTAAGAATCGTATTAGCTGCAACACGTCCGAGAGCCAGAATAATTCCGGGATTTATTGCCGCTATCTGCATTTCCAGAAATTTAAAACATTTTTCAACCTCTTCAGGTTTCGGATCCCTGTTTTCAGGAGGCCTGCATTTCAGTATATTACACACATATACTTCATCTCTTGAAAAGCCTATAGCTCCTAATATTTTATTAAGAAGATTGCCTGCTTTACCTACAAAAGGTTCTCCTGTAAGATCTTCCTCTCTGCCCGGGGCTTCTCCGATAAGGAGAAGCTTTGCTTTTTCACTGCCGCCTCCGAAAACTTTTTTATTGACGGTTCTATGGAGAGAGCATTTTCGGCATTGTTCAACTTGTTTTTTTATTTCATTAAGAACATTTTTATTTTGAGAATAAAAGATATTATCTAATAGATCCGGATTATCAAGAACAATATCGTTTCCGTATATCTCTTTCTGACAAGAAAGATAATCCGTAAAAAGGGCCTTAATATTCCGGCTTTCTTCACCAATTGACAATTTTCCACCTTACAAGAGATTTTCGATCCTGTCTAATAATTTATCTGCAACTTGCCATTTTTGCAATAAAGGCAATTTTTCTGATTTCCCATCTCTATAAAAAATAGTAATTAAATTTGTTTCCCCACCGAAACCTGCACCCTCATCAAAAAGATTGTTAAGACAGATCATGTCAAGGCCTTTTTCCCTTAATTTCTTCAAGGCAGATTCCTCGCCATTCTCTGTTTCCATTGCAAATCCAACTACAATATCCGGCTTCCCCCCTTTTGCCACATTGAGCAGGATATCGCTGTTTTTTCGAAGTTTAAGAGTAAATTCACCCTCTTTTTTAATTTTTTGTTCTTTTTTTATTTCAGGGCGAAAATCTGAAACAGCGGCAGCCATTATCAAAATATCTGATTCGGAAGCTCTTTTGACAATTTCGCTATTCATTTCTTCTGCAGTAGTAACATCTATCCTCTTAACACCAAAATGGTGTTTTAAATGTACAGGCCCTGAAACGAGGGTTACGTCAGCGCCTCTTAAAAATGCTGCTTCTGCAACAGCATAGCCCATTTTGCCACTCGAATGGTTTGATATAAACCTCACAGGATCAATTGGTTCAAGAGTCGGCCCTGCAGAAACAAGAACCTTCTTTCCTTTCAGTGAATCTTTTCCAAGCAGAATACTTGTAACTTCGTTGAGTATTCTGTTAAAATCCGCCAGGCGTCCGGGCCCCATAGCGCCGCTTGCAAGAGGGCCTTCTTCTGTAGGTATAAATTTATATCCTGATTTCTCCAGCTTTCGGCAATTATCAAGATATATTGGATTCTGCACCATCTGATAATCCATTGCCGGGGCAATAATAACCGGGGCCCTTGAAGCCATAACAAGTGTTGTCAAAAAATCATCCGCAATCCCTGATGCAATTTTACCAATTATATTTGCTGTTGCAGGCGCAATTAATATTACATCAGCCCATTCGGCAATAGATATATGTCTTGTTTTTATTGTTTTATTTTCAGGGAAAAGTTCTTTTATAACTTCATTTCCCGATAATGTCTCAAATGTTAATGAAGAGACAAATTTTAAAGCATTTCGGGTCATTACAACCTTGACATCACTGCCTTCTTTTTTAAGCATTCGCACAATATCACATGCTTTATAAGCAGCAATGCTTCCTGTTACTCCGACAACAATTCTTCTGTTTTCAAGTTTACTATCAGACAAAAGTTACTTCTCTTCCTTTTTTGATTTATCTTCCGCATCATCATCAGGAGATATATATCTGAATTCCAAATCATCATTCACAGCTTCATTAATTGCAACAACAGTTGGCTTTGTCATAACTTTTATATCCTGTTTAAATGCTTCTCTGTCAATTTCAATAGCACCTAATTCGTCAGAATCATTTTCAGTTTCCGACTGGACGGAAAGTTTTACATCGATCTCTCTTTTCTGCTCATCAATTACTTGTCTTGCCCGCAAAGCCATAACTTCAACCGCTTCGTAAATATTTTCAAATCTTTCAAATAAATCGTCAAGAGAAAGTTTAGACATCTTGTCACCTCATGAAAAATGTTTAATTATTGTTTTTACTTTATTAACAGTATCATCTACAGAATCGTTAATTATTTGATAATTGTACATACCCGCATGTTCGATTTCATATTTTGCCGCATTGAGCCTTTGTTTTAATGATAATTCACTTTCTGTCCCCCTGTTTTTTAATCTAACCTCCAGCTCTTCAAGCGAAGGCGGCATAAGAAAAATCAGCACTGAATCAGGAAATATTTTTTTTATTGATTCGCCTCCCTGCACATCTATATCAAGGACAACATTTTCCCCCCGCTTTAATGCATCATCAATTTCACTCTTTAATGTTCCATAAAAATTATTATGTACTTCCGCCCACTCAATAAATTCGTTTTTTCTTACTTTTTTTTTGAATTCTTCCTTTGAAAAAAAATGGTAATCCTTCCCGTCTTTCTCCCCGGGCCTTGGTTCTCTAGTTGTAGCAGAAATGGAATAATACAGGTTATCCTCTTGTTCTAGCAGATGTGAAATAATAGTGCTTTTTCCTCCACCTGAAGGTGAAGATATAACAAATAGGGTGCCCCTCTTTTTCAATCTTATTACTCCAGATTCTGTACCTGCTCCCGCATTTTTTCAATCTGTTCTTTAAGCTCGATTACAATATGATTTATTTTAAAATTTGATGCTTTAGAGCTAATTGTATTCACCTCTCTATGCATCTCCTGTAAAATAAAGTTTAATTTCTTTCCTACAATATTCGTATTTCTCAATGTCTCGATAAATATTTTCAGGTGGCTCCTCATTCGGACACATTCTTCGGTTATATCCAGCTTATCCGCTATAATGACAATTTCAGTATAGAGCCTGTCTTTATCTATTTCAACATTATTTACAAGTGCTTCAACTCTCTGTCTCATTCGAGCGAAAGCTTCTTTTGCATTTAATTTTGCAAATTTTTCTATTTCGGTTATGCTGTTTTCTATTTCATTTATTCTTTCCGAAAGATCTTCGGATAATGCCAAGCCTTCAGCTTTCCGCATCTCAATCAAATGATCAAGAGCCTTTTCCACTGCGTCATTTGCAGCTTCCCACAGCCCCTCATCAATTTCTCTTTTTTCTATCGGTTCAAATATTTCGGAAAAATTCAGGAAGTGTTCCAACTTCGGCTTTTCTTCTACACCTGCTTCTTCTCTGATTACCTCAAGAAGTCCTGCTACTGCCTTTACATTCAGCCGGTTTATTTTTGTTGGAAAATTTTCCGGCTCTACATTCATATCTCCGGCTATTATAAGATGGATCTTTCCCCTTTTTATTTTGCTTTTTATCAAGTCACGTATTTTCTGCTCAAACGGCAGAAGTATAGAAGGAAGTTTGCAGGAGATATCCAAATATCTGTTATTGACCGATCTGATCTCAACATTAACATGATAATTATTTTTTTCAATATCAGCATGGCCGATACCTGTCATACTAAATGCCATTTAATATCCATCTTTCCTTAAGGTACAGCTATTAATAAATTCACGAATTACCATTTTACAAAATAAAACAGAAATAGTCAACATAAATTTTTATTTTTAATACGTATACAGTATGTTAAATAACCCTCTTCAAATTGTATTCAACAGATATTCTGTGAGTGCTTCCAAGGTCGCTGTGAGACGCAAAACCATAGTCAAGCCTCATACTCTTAAACAGAAATCCTGCACCGAGTGTTATTCTTCCTCTGTCCGAGCCTGCTCTGAAAAATATTTTTTGTTTATATCCTATTTCAATACCGGACCTCAAATACAAATACATTGATCCTGCAGCAAGAGTAGCCACAGCTTCCCTTCCGTCAAAGCCTACAGCAAAATCCAAAACAGGAAGAAAAGAAATTTTGGATTTATTAAACGGTATTGAAATTCCGGCCCTAAGAGAAGGAAGTATTTTTTCTTTTGTACCATTATTCCACGCAGTGAGTGTTGTAGTTATATCGCGTATATTCAGGCCTAAATTTATGTGTTCAGAATAACGGAAAAGAATACCGGCATCAAAACCCAAGCCCCACGCTCCGTATTCATTACACTTTTTTCTAATAACTTTTACAGTTGTTCCATATATTAATTTTTTACTGCGGCGTCTTGCTATTGAAAAGAAAAAAGCATATTCTGCATCATTGACCATTTTATCTATTTCAGGTACATTTTGTATAAGTTTGCCGGATTCGTCTGTGTAGTATTCACCGAGGCCTAACGATGAATTTCTCAGGCGTGTAAAAGGTATCCCGTCTATACCCATTCTGAATAATCCTATACCAATTGCAGTGACTGAATCTACTTTTCCTCCGAATCCAAGAAAATCCCAATTAACAATACCTGAAAATCGTTCGGAATGCATACCATGAACACTTGAACCGTTCAGAAAAAGTAATCCCGAGGGATTCCAGTACACAGAAGAAGCAGAAGAAGCCGCAGTTGTTCCGGCACCACCCATTGCGAGGATTCTGGCATCTACGCCTGATTCCAGAAATGCACCACCGTACTTCGATGTATTTATTCCTGCAAAAATATTATTCACTGTAAATACAAGTAAAACAGTTGAAAAAAAAATCCTGATTTTCAATTGGAAACAACCCTTGTTAATTTTTTATTTCACAAATTAAAATTAATAAAACAAAGGACTTAATGCAAGGAATATTTTATTGAATATGTTTTGGGTTCACCAGGATTGTTAGAGAGAATGCTCAATATCAAGCATCTTTGTACCTTTAAAATACTCTACAGTAACAGGATGCGAGATATGTGCAAGTTTTTGGGTGATTTCTTTTATCCTTAAGGCATTTTTAACGATAATTCGAAGCCTGTTTCTTATATCTTCATCTACTATTTTTTTGTCTTGTAATAAAATTTGAGCATTGCCTAAAATTGGTACAAGTGGATTATTAATTGCATGATTTACCGCAATTGCAGTTTCAATAATTGTTGCAACCCTTTCAGAATCGTTTAATTCTATATTAATGTTATTGCCCGGGTCACTCTTTCTGGCAATTACAAGAGATCCTACAATTTGATTGGAACTGTTTTTCATCCTGCACACAGAAAGGTTGAGATTGAATATATCTCCTTTTTTGTCTTTTACCCTGGCATTGTAATTTGTAATCTGATTGCTCTTTTTTAGGAGTTCATAAATCTTAAGCATCTCTTCAGAGCCATTAACAAATAAAAAATTTACCTTTTCTCCTATTACTTCTTCAAAGGTAAATCCAAGCATCTCTTCACACGCGCTGTTACAATAAGTAATGACACCCTTATTATCAGTTGTCAATATAGCATCAAGTGTATTTTCAACTACACGTTCAAGAAAATCTTTTGCTTCTCTAATTGTCTCCCAAAATTGAATCTCTTCCATCTTGACTTTATGTGCAATTAGAGCATCTTCAACAAATTCAATTATTTCCGAGCTGGTAAAAGGTTTTGCCAGAATAGCGTTAAATCCAAGATTATAAAGATGCGATCTGTCTGCCTGCCCGTTTGTGGTTAATGCAATAAAAGGTATGTCTCTGATGAATTTATTTTTCTTATCTGCAATAAATTTAATATAAAGTTCCTCTCCGGAAATATCCGGGAGGAAATAATCTACAATTACAATATTCGGGCTTATCTTTCCAATTTTTCCAAGCCCTTCTTTACCTGATTCACATAAATAGCAATCATAGTCCTTATTATTTTTAAATGCTGATTCCGCAATTTCTCTGAATTTCTTATCATCATCAATAAAGAGTACTTTCTTTTTATCCATTATCAGGCACCGATTTTTTCTGCAACAAGCTGTTTTAGAGTATTTAGATCCCAGGGTTTTGAAACCATAATTGTTCCGCTGTGTTTATCTTCTGTTATACAGCCGAATCCAATATCAAGGTAACCTGATGTAAGGACACGAACCGTTTCAGGGTTAAGTACTTTGACTTTTTCCAGCAGATTCACACCTGACGAATCCGGCAATTTCAGATCGGAAAGTACAAAATCAACATTGTTATTTTCAATAATATCGAGAGCTTCATCAACCCGTGTTGCAGTGTAAAGGTTGTAACCTTCATCTTGAAAGAGGTCGCTTAGTATATCCAGAATTTCAGGTTCATCATCTACAAAGAGTAAAGCTTTACTGCTGTTCATGGTTCCTCCGCTCATATAGAACTCTATTTTTATCAACAACTTATTCGTTCTCTAACCATCAAAAAAGCAACATTTGTGCCACTGCCGGGGCACAAATACTAAACCTTTAATTAACACGATCTTATGTTTTATTTTAATCAGCTGATGAAATAATTTATTTTTAAATTTCAAGGCAATGTTTTCCGGCGCTCGGATTAATTTTCCGAATGCGGTTTGCAGGAAGATGAAATGAGTTTAGGCCTCGCTCCTACAATCTGCCCTGTTCTATCTTCCAATATTTTACCACCCCTCTGGTGGGCCGTCTGTTTAATGTCATTGCGATGATTCCGCACAAACACAAGACGTGACAATCTTTATAATTGTGCACGAATTTCGGAGATTGCTTTTTCCGGCAGAGCCGGAATCACAATGACAAATTTGGGACTTTTGATACAGCCCCGACATATTTTTGTTTATCGTAATATTTTAAATTTTAACACCAAAACAGAATTTTATCTGCAATTGCATTCCAAGATTAGAGTTTTGAACTGAAAAAGCGGTAGGGTAATTTTTTCTTAAATAAATATTTTTGTTCCGATTATTAAAACAGAACTTTATGTTTTATATTTTTTACTAATCAATTTTCTCGGGCTACCGCGGCAGCCTCCGGTTTTAATTATTTCAGCAGCGGAATAATAACCTCAAATGGTTCATCTACGCCTATTTGCATATCAAAATTTTGAAGTTTAGCTATCACCGGATAACTTATTTCCTGCCCTTTTGCAACGAGAAGAAGACCATTTTTTGCATGTATGTCCTGATTCGCAGTCATGCCGAATATTAATTCTTTCACCCTTACCATCTTTAACCTGTTTTCAATTTTATCAATTTTATATGTTGCTATACAGGAAAGAACTTCGGGATGGCTTTTGTAATGTGGTCTACATACCTTCTAACCCGGGAAGCCTGACTAAAAGCAGCCGGCAGAATCCCGAATAGGTGAAGCCAAATCAGCAATCTGATATTCTTTCCCGTCCTTTGCAATGAGCACTGTGTGATTGGCAAGCCCTGCAATTTCACCATTTTTAAGTACCTTACTGGCCGGATTGATGACTTTCTTACCGGTTTTAGCATTCATAATATTTAAGACTTGAGTTAGAGGCCTTCCTTCAGCTTTCCCGGTTGTCCAGCCGGTGAGATTTGCGGCCACCGGATTCATTCTGGTAATCCGCCCCTTTGTGTCGGTGGCAATAATCGCGTCACCAATGCCTGTAAGATCGCATCAAGCCAGGTATCGCGTTCTCTGAGTTTATTATCCATCTCATGTTTATAAAGCGCTGTTTCAATCACGGCCTTTAAATCTTCGGCTTTAAACGGCTTATAGATAAATCCATACGGTTCTGTCTTCTTGGCTCTCTTTAGTGTATCTTTATCAACATAGGCAGTTACATAAACCACGGGAAATTTTACTTGATTTGAATAATTTACAGTTTGACGTTCAGAATTAAAAATTCAGCTCCACATAGCAAGGCTATTGTTTAAAACGGGAAAACAACATTAAACTCTTTAAATCCATCACCCTGGACAACTTTTAATATGCCATCCAACTGTTCTGTCAAGTCAGAAATAATAGCCATACCCAGCGTATCAACCTCGGAGGATTTAAAACCGGGCGGCAGAGCAATCCCGTCATCCCGGACGGATAGATGAACTTTTCCGGATTTTTCTTCCAACCGGATATCAATTTCACCCTTCCGTTTATCCGGGAACGCGTGTTTTATAGCGTTGGAGACAAGCTCATTTATGATCATGCCGCAGGGAATGGCCCGGTTTAAATCAATCTGAACATTTTTGCATTTATCAATAATTTTGATCTGTTCGGCATTCTGATAGTAAAGCAGGGTTAGAGAAGCAATCAGTTTATTGATATAATACTTCATATCTATCCGCGCGAAATCCTGATTCTGATACATCATCTCATGCACAATTGACATGGATTGAATGCGGCTTTTGCTTTCATTTAAAATCATGGAAATACGTTCGTCATTAATTTTTGAGGCCTGCAAACTCAGCAGGCTTGACATGATCTGGAGGTTATTCTTCACCCGGTGGTGAATCTCCTTGAGCATGATCTCTTTTTCTTTCAGATCTCTCTTTATTTGTTCTTCCGCCTGCTTGCGTTCGGTGATGTCATTGAACACAGCAACTATTTCTTTGGTTTGTAATTTATATACAAAATTTTCATACCAGCTATGAATTTTTTCATCCTGATAAAATGTAATGGGATGATACGCAGGTTTACCTGTTTTCCATACTTTGCGAAATACATCAATAAGACCAAACTTTTCTACTTCAGGTCTCATTTCGAAAATACTTTTACCAATAAGATCATCCCTTTTATCATTGCCTAATCTTTCAGCAGCTTTATTGAAATCTTTAAAAATAAAATCTTTTCCATCATCTATGACATCATAAACCGCTACACCGCTACTTATATTATCAAATAATTCTTTATATCGGATTTCACTTTCTTTTAGTGCTTGTTCTGCCAGTTTATTTTTATCCTTCTCTATTTTTAATTTAAGCGCATTTTCAATTGCAGGAGTTAATCTTAACAGGTTTTCTTTAAGAATATAATCCCATGCGCCTCTTTTAATGGAATCAACAGCCATTTCTTCTGAAAGGGAACCCGTTACAATAATGAACGGAATATCCGGGATTAGTTTTTTGGCAATTTCCAATGCTTCAAATCCTGTGAATTGGGGCAGAGCATAATCCGAAAGGATAATATCCGGTTTGAAGTCGTGGATAGCTGCTATAAAATCCTTTTCCGTTTCTACGCACTCAGAAATAAAATCAAATTTATGCTCCGTCAACTCTTCTTTGATAAGTTTTGCATCAAGCTTATTATCTTCCAGCATTAATATTTTCATTTTCTTACTTCCTTATTTATCAGGCGGAGTTTCATTCAGGATTGCCCAGAACGAACCCAAATCTTTCACTGCTTTCATAAAGTCTTCAAATTCCACCGGTTTTACTACATAAGCGTTAACGCCAAGATTGTAGCTTGTTATCAGGTCGCTTTCCATTTTGGAAGAAGTAAGTATAACTACCGGGATATTGCAAAGAGCTTCGCTTTTTTTAATCTGCTTTAGAACTTCCAGCCCGTCAACTTTCGGCATTTTTAAATCGAGCAGCACAACAACCGGATTACCGTTTCCCCGATCTTTATATTTAGCGCGTTTAAAAAGATAATCCAGAGCTTCTTCTCCATCTCTTACCACATCGATCTTATTGGCTATATTGATTTCCTCAAGAGCGGCAAGTGTAAGATCGATATCTTTCTGGTCATCTTCTGCTAATAGTATTCTTTTCAGATCATTCATTCTTTCCTCATCTCGGTTGCTTTAAAAAACGAAATTTTACATTTTTCCGTCAAGAGCAAAAATATTCATTTTCAGGCGTCGGATAATGTAAAAAAGAAAGAAGCACCTTCATTTATCTTTCCCTCTGCCCGGATGTCCCCGCCATGTTTCATTATTATTCGTTTCACATTTGCCAATCCGATACCGGTACCCGGGAACTCATTAATGCTGTGTAAGCGTTGAAAGACACCAAATATTTTATCTACATATTTCTGATCAAAGCCAACCCCATTATCTTTGATGAAGAAAATGGTATTACCGTCTGTATCTTTCTCTGTGCCAATATGAATTTCAGGATTTTTCTCTTTACCGGTAAATTTAATAGCATTCGAGATAAGATTTACCCACGCCTGCCTTATCAAAGAAACATCGAGATTAACATCGGGCATGTCATCAACTATGATAGAGATATTATTCTCTTTGATATCAGAATCAAATATCTGCATTGCTTCATCTATTACTGTTTTCATATTGATATTGATCTTTTTCACATCTTTTCTACTCATCCTTGAGAAAACAAGCAGATCGTCGATGAGTTGGTTCATTTGTTTGGAAGCGCTAATTATATTATCAAAATAATTCTGTGATTTTTCATCAATTATGTGCTTAATGTTTTTATTCAGAAGTTTGGTAAATCCGTCAATATGGCGCAGAGGAGCACGCAGGTCGTGTGAAACCGAATAGGAAAAAGCTTCCAGTTCTTTATTGGCAGCTTCCAGTTTTTTATTAGATACATCGAGTTCTACTCGTGATTCATTTACATCTTCCAGGAGTAGAGCAAGGGATTGCTGGGATTTTTCAAGTTTCTTGTTTTTTTCTTCTAATTCTGCTGTTCGTTCCTTGACGAGTTCTTCCAGGTGTTCACGGTGTTTTCGTAGTTCTGCCTCTGCCTGCTTGCGCATGGTGATGTCTTTCATAATACCAAGCCTCCGGTAAGCTTTCCCTTTTTCATCAGCAAGAAAAAGGCCGCTATCCTCCATATAAAAATAAGTTCCATCCTTGTGTTTGAAACGATACTCCACATGATAATTGGAACATTCCTTCATGGCTTTATCGAGCAGCGTCAATGCAGCCTTGTGGTCATCAGGATGTATTCGCTTTTCCCAGCCGGATATATCGACCTTCTGAAACTCCTTGAGAGTAAAACCTGTAATCGTCTGAATATCCCCCGACCAGCCGATCTTGCCTGTAAGAATATCGTAATCGTACAGTATTTGACCAGATTGTTCTGCCAGCAGACGGTATTTTTCCTCGCTTATTTCCAGGCTTATGTTTAGTTCATTTAATTCTTCGTTTCTGCGGCGTATAGCTCTTGTTCTTAGCTTGTAAATAAAAATTGCAGCAGACAGTATTGACAAGATTAATAGAACACGAAACCACCAGATCTGCCAAAATGGAGGAGGCACTATTATTTTTAATGATGCCCCTTCTTCATTCCAGATACCATCATTATTACAGGCAATAACACGAAAGCAATAGGAACCCGGGGGAATATTGGTGTAATATGCCGTCCGGCGTGTTCCTGCGTCAATCCATTCTTTGTTCCACCCTTCTAATTTGTACTTAAATTTCACTCTTTCCGGGACCAAAAAACTGAGACCCGTATAGTGAAACTCAAAATCCTTATTCCCCGGAGAAATTTGAATTACCCCGCTCGCGGCAAAAGATCTATTGTCAATAATGACGTGCTCGATGAGCACCGGAGGAGGTAGCTTATTAGTCCTTATATTTTCCGGATTAATCATTACCACACCCCTTATGGTCGGAAACCAGAGCTTTCCATCCCTGCTCTTCCAACCCGCCGGCTGAAAGCCACCATTGCATTCTTTACTCATCATACCATCCGGCTCGCCATAAGAAATAGAATTAATTGAACTTATTTTTCCCTCTGCAAAATCGTTGAGCTCTCTCATGCTGACCCGGAAAATACCATTGTTGCAGCTCATCCATAAGTTCCCTTTTCCATCTTCAAGGATCTGCCATACAGAATCATCAAACAAACCTTCTTTAGTGGTATAGGCTGTGAATTTCCCATCTTTTAACCGGTTGAGACCGCCACCTCTTGTGCCAATCCAGAGACTTCCTTCTCCGTCCTCATAGATTGACCTCACAAGATCGTTAGACAATCCCTCCTTAGTGGAGTAGACCGTAAATTTCCCATCCCTTAATCTGTTTAATCCACCACCGTCCGTGCCAATCCAGAGACTGCCTTCTCTGTCCTCATAGATTGACCTCACCATGTCGTTAGACAATCCATCTTTGGTGGTATAGGCTGTGAATTTTCCATCCCTCAATCGGTTAAGTCCGCCACGCCATGTGCCAATCCAGAGACTGCCCTTTCTGTCCTCATAGATTGACCACACCATGTCGTTAGACAATCCCTCTTTGGTGGTATAAACCGTAAATTTACCATCCTTTAATCTGTTTAATCCTTCTCCCGTGCCAATCCAGAGACTGCCCTCTCTGTCCTCATAGATTGACTTCACAAGATCGCTGGACAATCCCTCCTTAGTGGTGTAGACCGTAAATTTATCATCCTTTAATCTGTTTAATCCACCACCGTCCGTGCCAATCCAGAGACTGCCTTCTCTGTCTTCATAGATCGACTTCACAAAATCGTTAGACAATCCCTCTTTGGTGGTATAAACCGTAAATTTCCCATCCCTTAATCTGTTTAATCCACCACCTTCCGTGCCAATCCAGATACTGCCTTCTCTGTCCTCATAGATCGACTTCACTATGTCGTCAGACAATCCCTCTTTGGTGGTAAAGGCTGTGAATTTTCCATCCTTAAATCGGTTAAGGCCACCACTATATGTGCCAATCCAGAGACTGCCATTTCTGTCCTCATAGATTGACCACACCATGTCGTTAGACAATCCATCTTTGGTGGTATAGGCTGTGAATTTCCCATCCCTTAATCTGTTTAATCCTTCTCCTGTGCCAATCCAGAGACTGCCCTCTCTGTCCTCATAGATTGACCTCACAAAGTCGTTAGACAATCCATCTTTGGTGGTATAGGCTGTGAATTTTCCATCCCTCAATCGGTTAAGCCCGCCACCTCCTGTGCCAATCCAGATACTGCCCTCTCTGTCCTCATAGATTGACCTCACAAAGTCGTTAGACAATCCATCTTTGGTGGTATAGGCTGTGAATTTTCCATCCCTCAATCGGTTAAGGCCGCCACTATATGTGCCAATCCAGATACTGCCCTTTCCGTCCTCACAGATTGACCACACCATGTTGTCAGACAATCCCTCTTTGGTGGTATAGGCTGTGAATTCTTTGTCTTTTAATCGGTTAAGCCCGCCACCATACGTGCCAATCCAGAGACTGCCCTCATGATCCTCAAAAAGTGTTAAAATGTGACTGTCTTTTATATTTTTAGTATTTTTCTTGTCAAACACAGTAAACCTTACGCCATCGAAACGTACAAGACCTTCCTGAGTTCCGAGCCAGATGTAGCCATCACGAGTCTGGAGTATGGCTGTTATAGTGCTTTGCGGAAGTCCATCCTCTACCTGCCATACATCATGAACATACTGTGTAATGGTTTTATCAGGATCAAGCGCCCAGGCAGTAACGGGCTCACTCAGAATTATGATCAAAAGAAGAAATCCAACCGCTTGGTAAAATAAACACCTTAATTTATTTTTCACCATTTGCCCCAGTGTTTATGAATTATTTTCTGATCACTTGCCATTGTTTACTTGTCCTCCAACTCTTTCACCTTATCTTTCAATTCTTTTATCCTGAATTCTCTGTCCACGAAAAGTTTATTGAATTCTTCAAGTTTCTTGTTTTTTTCTTCTAATTCTTTAGTGCGTTTTTTTACCAGATCTTCCAGGTGGTCACGGTATTTTTCAAGTTCTTCATGAGCATTGTGAAGGCTTTCCTTTGATTGCTCGAGTTTATTAATTTTTTGATGCAATTCATTTGTTCGTTCTGCGACTAAACCTTCTAATAGTATAGCATATTTTTTCTTTACACGGTAGCGATAATAAATAATGAAGGCGATCAACATAATAATCAATATACCTAATATAAGCAGCCATCTCTCTGTATGGGCTTTTTCCAACTGAAGTTTATAGGCTTGATTCTCTTTTTCCTTTTTCTCTGTTTCATACTTTATTTGCATTTCAGCTATTTTCTCGTTGAGCTCTACAGAAAATTGTTTTTGGGTTGACTCGGTAAAATCCCTTTGATATTTGAGCGCCTTTTGATAATTTCCGCCTAATTCGTAATACAAAGAAAAATTATATAAATTGTCTCTAATCAGTCCTTTATTTTCAAGTTTTTCTGATAATTCCTGAGACTCAATTATATAAGGATAGGCTTTTTCAGGCTGTTTGATTTTTAAATAGTATTCAGCAATATTAAAAGTAGTTAAAGCAATTTCCCACTTATCACCAAGTTCTCGATCGATTTGCAATGATTTCAAGCGATATTCCAACACCCTTTCTATTTTGCCGGTTGCCAAATATACATTTCCAATATTGTTGTAAATCTGGGAAACACCAATTTTATCATCAATTTCTATGCTGATATCCAAAGCCTTGGAATAGTATTCTAATGCTTTATCATATTTTGCTGTTTTACTCATTACATTCCCGATTGTATTCAACGCCTGAGAAATATATTTTTTATCACCAATCTGATATCTCAAGTTTAAATTTTTTTGAAAATATTCCAGCGCTTTATCAAAATTGTCGAGATAAAAATTTGCCTGGCCGATATTAAGATAAGAATTTGCAATTCCGCTTTTATCGTCGATTTGTTCCATGATTCTTAAAGCCTTCAGGAAATAATCCATGGATTTTTGACTATCTCCCAGATTATTATACGCAACTCCGAGGTGATTGAAAGCATCGGCTTTGGATTTATGATCCTGAAATTTTTCAGATAAATCGACAGCCTGTTCCGCAAACGCAATTCTCTCATTGGGCGGCAATTCCCCATAAGCTCCCGCAAGTTCGTTTAAAATTTCTATCTTCTCTTGACCGGATGCGTTTTCCAATCTGCTTTTAAGTGTGTCAATCTCTTGAGCATAAACAGTTGATATATTTATGAATAAAAAAATTATTATCAATATAAAAAGTTCTCTTTTAATATTCATTTTTTACTCCTTTCTTAATTACGATGGACGATAGACGAGAGGACTAACGAGTCGTACAGAATGAGTCTGCTTTTCGTTCTATTGTAATGAGTTGTGCAACTGTGCTCATACTTTTCGTCCAATCTTTTAAATAGTTCAAGATGCAGGATTCAGTCTATGATTTATGGCCTTTCATTACTGATTCCCTGAAATTATAAATCTTTTTTCCAAGTTCCTCATAGCAACTCACAAAATATTCAAAGCGATTCTTTATTAATGATCCCGTTCCAAAAAGTATTTCTAAATGATATTTAGTTTCATCGCAGGACGCAACACTATATGTTAAAAAATGGACGAATTCTCTTTTATATCTTCTCCTCCCATAATCTTCAACAATATTGGCTCCTGTCGACTTTGCAGAACGTCTGATTTGTTGTCCTTCTTCATACATTTCAAATTTAGGAAGTTCCTCTAAAGTCATTTTATGAATCTCAACGGCTAATTTCTTAGCCAACTGATAAATCTCCAAATCCTTATAACTTTGCGCCTTACTCACTCGACACGACCTCCTCTGCATCATGTATTCTCTTGCATCCTGCATCTTGTATCCTGTATTTCATCCCTCTTCCCTCATCTTTCGTCCTTCGTTATTCTCGTTCCTTATCCCTTTCACCCGCAACCCGTAACAATCTCTCATTCAAAATTCATCATTCCTTTTTTTTCAATTCCTTCACCTTATCCCTCAACTCTTTAATCCTGAATTCTCTGCCCTCAAATAATCTATTATAGCGTTCCAGTTTTTTGTTTTTTTCTTCTAATTCGGCGGTGCGTTCTTTCACCAATTTTTCCAGGTGTTCACGGTGTTTTCGTAGTTCTGCCTCCGCCTGCTTGCGTTCGCTGATGTCGCGCACCACAACCAACAGACGGTTTTGTCCCCCGATGACAACGCGTCTCATGTTCACCTCAACCCAGAATAGCCGCCCTGTTTTGTCCTTTGCCATCCATTCAAAGAGTTGGGGTTTCCCCTCTGCCGCTTTCTTTATCCACCTCAGGGCATCCTGGCGGGTGTATGGCGGTTCGCCCTGACTCAAGACCTCAACGTCAAGCCGGCAGGCCTCCTCGCGGGTGTAACCGTACATCTCACACATTTTGTTATTGACGTCGAGGATTGCGCCTGTATCCAAATCATGGACGAAAATGGCGTCATTAGCCGCATCGAAGATAGCACGATAGTTCTCCTCCGATATCCGCAACGCCTTTTCAGCTTTATTTCTCTCAATCTCTCGAACATCAATCTGTTCCAGCATATTATTAAAGCCGTCATAAAGAATGCCAACTTCATCGTTACTCTTTTTTTCAACACGAATTGAATAGTCGCCTGTTTCTGATACTTCTTTTGTTGTTCCGGCTAATTTAAGAATAGGATTTGATATCGTTCTTTGAGTTAATAAAGATAGAAAAAATGCAGCGATCATTCCTATAATCAATACAAAAAATGCAATAATGATATTTTGGCCTAAAATCCGCCTGCGTTGTTCCATATTTAAACGCAGTGAAACAATTCCAATAATATCACTGTCTTGTAAGATTTTTTGAGAAAGGGTGACATAGCCACTCTCGAATTCAGACGATTCTTTCTCGACCTTTGGAAATGAAAAATCATCATATCCGATTTTGTTGTATTTTGCAAAGAGATTGCCCTCCGCATCATAAATCCAGGCGTTAACGATATCCTCTTCTGTTTCAAGTGAAAAAAGAATATCCTCGGCGGCCTTATTATCTAAAAAATTTAAAGCGGAAGTGCTATTAGCACCTATTAACTGGGCAGTGGACGATAATTGACTGATAACAGAATTTCGAAATACTCGCATATCATTATAGACAAGAAAAGCTCCGAATAATATAAGTACGATAAAGGCAGTCAAGAGCTGAATGGCAATAAGTTTTTTTCTAATAGATAAATTTTTTATATTAATCATCTAATCAACCTCCCGCTTCTTCAACCAAAATCGCTAATTTTAAAAGTTGGGAGCTAACGTGTAAACCCGCTCGTTTAAGGGCGCTGCTATTTATTTCAAATTTAATTTTATCTGCAACAACGACAAGATTAATAGCAACACCTTTGTCGGCAAATCCTTTGCTGTCACTAATTGTTAAAATATTTTCATGACCAACCTTTTGTAAAATATTTTTTAAGCACCCTTTTTCCGATGCTGAAATAAAGAGAATATGACACATGTCGATATCCTGGATATCATGATAATGTTTTATCCTGATTTTCTTGTTGCCGATAGTCCTCTTTTCTGCTATCTCTTTTAAGGGAATAATTATTTTGCTGTCTCCAATAAATGCAATTTTGAAAGTATTGGAAGTATCATTATTTGACCATTGAATATACTTTGTAAAATTGTAAATAAAAACAGACTTAATTTTCTCTTCATGACCGACCTCTTTATTGATATTGGCAAACGCCATAAAATTCAGAAAGATAATAATAATCAGAAAAAAGTAACAAAATCTTTTCATAGTCTATTCCAATCTTAAAATGCCTGAATTTTATATCCAATTCTCAGCATTATAGTTCTTTGAGGCTGCCGGAAACGCGATACGAGATAAGCCGGATCTGAACGGTTGGAAGTGTGATAGTATTTTGCATCAAGAACATTTTTGACGATCAACTGAATATTCAAATTGTGAAAACTTGAACAGGTTAAGACCGAATTAAGAACAAACGCCGGATCAATGAGATCTTTGCCAGTCGCGGGAATGATATGCGGATTTTTTCTGCTTCCCAAATAGTTACCGCTGAAATTAAATTTATACCCTCTTGTAAGGGCAACCTTAACCCCGATATTAGCACTATGTTTTGAAATTTCAGGTACTTCACCACCGTCTTTGTAGCGGGAATCGTTGTAAGTATAATTTATATATGGCGATAATTTTTCAGTATAATAGCTCAAGCCCAGCTCAAAACCATCTGTTTTAAGGCTGCCAGAGTTGACCCATTTACTTCTGCCTGCATCTTTAATTAATATATCAGTGATAGTATTCTTGTAGATTGAAGCTTCTGTACGTAAATTGCTGTATAAATTGTAACCAAGAAAAACTTCCACTGTGTTCATGTTTTCGGGTTTAAGATCGGGATTCCCGGTCCCCCAGGTATAATCCCATGGTCTTGGTGCCCGGAAGGCTTCCATATACAGCAGCTTTGCAGTTAGGCGATCCTTATTGTATACTAAGCCCGCCCTGGGAGTAAGCACCTGATTATAAACACTGCTGTTATCAAATCTTGCACCAGTTGTCAATTGCAATGATTTCAGTAAAAAATATTGCGCCTGTCCATAGACACTCAACAGTGTATTGCTTTTCATGTCCGGTTTTGCCGGCCGGGCAGGGTTTTCTTCAGGAGAATTACTCCATGTCTTTGAGTACCCCTCAGCCAGATTTTCTCTTTCAAAAACAATCCCGCTAATCAGGGTAAGTTTGTGGTTGGGTGTATAATTAACCATACTCTCAAAACCAATCAGATCGTTAGGCCGGTAATAACCAATACGTGCTGTATCCACAACTGCATGAACGGAATTATCTAAAACAGTGGCGTTACGATAGTACAATTGAGATAACAACGACAATTTTTCAGACTTTTTATAGTTATGCTTTAAATAACCGTTAATGAAGCGTATATTCCATAAAGTGCCCTTGTCTCGATAAATAGTGCCTACAGAGCGGTAATATGTACCAGCGGAGACCTGTTTGTTCTGAAAAATCAATCCTGCTGTAAAATCTTTATAAGTCAGCTTGGCGTCAAAGGAATAATCATTTTCGAAGGTTTCCAGATTCTCTGTCCAATTATTATCACCTTTTTCTTCAGTTAAGTCTGCTTTATCGGATTTTTTTAACATCCCTGAAACACGAAATCCTAAATCTTTTTTCTCATCATAAAAGCCATAGCCAATATTTGTATTTAACGTATTGAAAGATCCATAAAGCGCGTTTATATTTAATCCTTCATTCCCCTTTGGATTCTTGGTGATGAGATTTACGATACCTGAAATTGCATTTGTTCCGTATAAAGCTGAGGCAGGCCCGTAAACGACTTCTATCCTTTCCACATTGTCCAGATTATACTGCCCACCACCATAAAAACCGCCGGAATTTAACTCATTAATTTGAATTCCATCAACAAGTATCAATATTAAATTATTCTGACTGGGTACTCCACGCTCGAAAACATAACTATTGAGGCCAAAAATGTTTCTGAATTGGAAACCGGGTAAAGGGGAAAGAGCCTCTTCCAAGGTCAAATATCCATTTTCTTTAATTTGCCCTGCAGTGATAACACGAACAGTTGCAGGTACTTCACGGATTTTCTGCGGTTTTTTTGAAGCAGTCACTACTTCGATATTCATTAATTCCTGCAAGCTAAGATTCAGCAGTTTTTCTAAATCCTGCTCTTGAGAATATAAATTCACTGTTTGAAAAATAATGACACAAAAAATAAACAGATTAAAAATAAATGTATTTTTTTTCATCTTATATTCCCTTTCCTCCCCAGGCTCGCTTGCAACCTCAATCTCGCCGCCAAGCAGATCCGCTATTTTTTTCGTGAGGTAAAGCCCTAATGCCGAGCCTTCTTTGATTAGTCTCCTTTTATAATTTTCTCAACATGTCCAAAGGCAAATATATCTCTTAAAAAGCTGCTGATATTAATGGTGAGTGTATTGATTGAACAGTCTAATTCCTGTTCATTCTTCAAAAGGTACTGGTAATATTTTTCAAAATCGTCGGTATATTTAGGAAAAAGTCGTTTTGAAATCCTGCGTTCTAGCATTGAAAGCCGGTCACCTGTAAAATCATAATCTCTTTGTTCGTGCAGATAGTTTAATATTTTATTAATTCTTTGCTGCATTTCTTCCAACTCTTATCCAGCAAATCTATGAATTTTTCTGCTTTTAATTTCTAATTTGCTTTCTATTTTATGAATTCATATAGAAACTACTCCGCTTCTTCTCAAACTAAAGAATTGTATCGTTTATTTTAATTTAATTTAATTTAATATCTATAATAAATCAAGTATTTTATATTTTTTTAAATAATGAGTTCATTCTAAAAACAATGAAAATCAAACCTGTACACAATAAGGTTCATAGTAGTATATGAAATTAAATATCTTACTAAATATGGATAATACAAATCGTTCTTTGAAATAATCGTAAAATTATTTGATACAAGATACAGTAATGTCGGGATTATCCTAAATATAACGATATATTCTCCCGAAATTGAGAAACATAGCAAACGAGAAGGCAAAAATCGATGCTTTGAACGCGCCCCTGACTTTCAGCTTGCCTTTCGGCATCTTACATACACAAATTCATTGATTGTGGCCTCTACATTGTTTTTCTCCCTTTTTTTCTTTGCGTACGTTGCGTTCTTTGCGAGAAATAAAAAAGGGGGGCGAGATGTGTAGCAGACTACTTATTAAAAACAAAAACCCAGAAACTTCTTGTACAATCCTTAAAAATATTTTAAATTATCTGCGTCAATATAAAATATCTTTAAAGGCAAAAATGAATACATTAAACGAATATTTTGATTTTTTCCATACTAATCCTGAATTGATTAATCGTATATTTTCGGAAACAACCGGATCAGGCAATCTATACTGCGACATGTTTTACCAGTCCGCAAAATCCCAAACAATCATGCTTGAGGATAATAATGTAAGCAGGGCATCTTCTTCTTTTGAGTCAGGAGTTGGAATCAGAGTTGTAGATGATGACAGGACAGG